>CAZQLF010000244.1:0-5309 GCA_964594035.1 uncultured Rhodospirillaceae bacterium
AGATTGAGGTAGGGCTGCCTAAGGCTGAAGGGAGGACGCCCAACGACCGGGAACCCGGTCAAGTCGTTGCGGCAGAACAGGTAGCCGACGGGCACGACCACCAAATTCCCGAGTGCCACCCCGACCAGAAAGATGAACAGATGGATTTGCGCCTGCGGCACCGAAAGCTGGAACTTGTGGATGAGGAAGAACGTGAAATAAGTGCCGATGCTCGCCATGTAGAAATACTTGGAGAAGATCAGCGCGATCAGGATCACGACGCAAAAAACGATTTTGCCGCGCGTCATGCCGGGATGGCGTACCCCGTGGAAATGCGCCTTGGTGCGCCGCCGCGACAGATGGCTGCTGTACCAGCGCCCCACATTCCACAGCACCACGATGGCGAGCAGTGCTGCCAGCGAGAACCAGCCGATGCTGCCCTGACCATGGGGCACGACGATGAAGGCGGCGAGCAGCGGGCCGGACGACGAACCGATATTGCCGCCGACCTGGAAAAAGCTTTGTGCCAGGCCATGGCGCCCGCCGGAAGCAAACCGCGCCATGCGCGAGGATTCCGGATGGAAGACCGACGAGCCCATGCCCACCAGCGCCGCGGCAACCAGCAACAGCTCGTAGCGGTGCGCCTGGGAGAGGAGCAGCAGGCCTGCAAGCGTGAAGCCCATGCCAAGTGCCAGCGAATAGGGCATCGGCTTGCGATCGGTATATAGCCCCACCAAGGGCTGCAGCAGCGAGGCCGTAAGCTGGAAAGTGAAGGTGATCAGGCCGATCTGCGTAAAGGTCAGGCTGTATGAGGCCTTCAGGATCGGATAGATCGCCGGCACCAGCGACTGGATCAGGTCGTTGAGAAAATGGGAGAAGCTGAGCGCCAGCAATATCAGAAATATGGTGCCCTCGGCGCCCACCTGCTGACGCAGCGGCGCGTTGGTGCTGACGGTCACAGGACCCGACTGATCGATCTCGGCCATACGTAGAGACTATGGTCCGCCTGCCGCGCCGCACAATTGCAGGCTGGCGATGGGTGGGCCGCGAAATTGCCAATGCCGGCGCTTCATAGCCTTCAATTAGGGCTTGCCGAGAGCCCAGTGCAAGGCGAGCGCCCATGCGCGCCAGGGTGGCGCCTGCTGGACGCGCGCGTCGAACGGATCGAACGTCGCCGCCACCAATCGCCGCCGATAGAGATCCGCAAGAGTGAGCGGCAGCAGGGCCGGAAGAAATGACCGAGAGACCCCGCCTACCCTGCGGGCTTTCGCTGCCCAGCGGCCCGCTTCGTCCGACACGGCGACTATCGCCGGCGTGAGCGCCGCCTGTGCGCCGCGTTCGATAAGATGTCCGGGCGTAATGCCTGACTGTTGCAGCAGATCCATCGGCAGGTAGACACGACGGTGTGAGGCATGAAACGGCACGGCACGGATGAGGCCGGTGAGCGACCAGGCGATTCCCGCCGCTTGCCCTGCTTCACGCAGCGCTGGCGATGGCTTGCCCAACACTTCCAGCGCGAGTTCGCTGAGGGCCCCCGACGTATTCCTCGAATACTCCACCAGGCTCGCCAGATCGGCCGGCGGTTCGGGATCGAGATCGCGTTCGCGTGCCGCAATCAACCGTTCGAAGAGATCGGGGCTCAAACCATGGGCCGCAATCGCCTCCGCCAGCGGGCGCACGACCTCATGGGCGCGGACCTTGCCCTGGGCGATTTCCTCCATCACATCGCGCCACCACTGCAGGCGAATCAGCCCCATCACCGGTTCGCGCACCGCCTCTCGCGTGCGGGCGATTTCGAGGTTGAAGGCATAGAGGGCAAACAGCGCTTCGCGCCGCTCACCCGCGAACAGCGCGGTCAGATAGCGGTCGGGATCCTGCTTGCGCAGCAGTGCCGCCGCATATGATGGATGATGCGCCATCGCCCTACTTGTCAAAGGGCCATATGGCCGTTGAAGCTGCAAGGCATTGG
Source organism: uncultured Rhodospirillaceae bacterium (assembly GCA_964594035.1). Classification (GTDB taxonomy): domain Bacteria; phylum Pseudomonadota; class Alphaproteobacteria; order Dongiales; family Dongiaceae; genus DASXQK01. The sequence goes on from CAZQLF010000244.1 coordinate 1,949, forward strand.
GATAAAATGATTATAAGTGCTGAGTCGAACGTTTAAGGGGATTGCGATGAAAAATCCACTGGAGAACCTGCACAAAACACTGGGGCTGGGCGTTGCCCTGGCCTTGCTCGTCTTCCTGATCCGCCATACCAGCGTGGTCGGAACCCAGGCCTATTGGCTGTTCTTCTTCCGCTGGCTGCATGTCTTCACCGGCGTGCTGTGGATCGGACTGCTGTACTACTTCAATTTCGTCCAGATCCCCTCGATGCCGAAAATTCCGGATGAACAGAAACCGGCGATAGGCAAGGTCATTGCTCCGACCGCCCTCTACTTCTTCCGCTGGGCCGCCGCCGGCACCGTGCTGTTCGGCATCATCACCGCCTGGCTCAGCGGCTATATCGGCCAGGCCTTCTCGTTCCAGGCGCCGGCGACGACCATCGGCATCGGCATGTGGCTGGCCCTGATCATGGCAGCCAATGTCTGGTTCGTGATCTGGCCGAAGCAGAAGATTGCGCTGGGCATCGTCAATGCGGATGCGGATACGAAGAAGAAAGCGGCTCGGCTTGCGATGCTGGCCTCGCGCACGAACACGATGCTCTCGATCCCCATGCTCTACTGCATGGTCGGCCAGAAGCTTCTTTAGAAACGTCTCATGTAAAACGAGCGAGGCCCGAAAGGGCCTCGCTTCGTTTTCAGGCGCCCTGCTCTTAACTAACCGGAATGAGCGCTGCGGCCACCCGCCGCCCTTCCGCCATCAGCACGTTGTAGGTCCGGCAGGCAGCACCGGTATCCATCGGCTCGACGACGATGCCCGCCTCACGCAAGCCTTGACGAAGCGCCGGCGGTACCAGCAGCATCCGCGGCCCCTGGCCGAACAGCAGCAGATCGACGGTACCGCCGCGGCCGGCGGCCAGCGCCGGTGCAAGATTGTCCAGGCTAGCTTCGCTCGCTGCCGTTACTGGCCAGGCCAGCGTGCGATCGGGGAAGACCAGCACCGCATTGGCATGCAGCTGACCGGCAACGCGAAACCGCCCCTCACCATAACTCTCGATGATTTGCCGCCCGCCCGGAATGAGCGGCGTGAGATCCATCAGGGCCTGGCGTCGGCCACGGCCTTGGGCTTGGCGCCGCGGCGCAACCGGTTTTCGCCCAAGAACAACAGGATGGGTGCTGCGATGAATATCGAGGACGAGGTGCCGATGACGATGCCGAACAGGATGACGATGGCGAACTCCTTCACCGCGCCGGTGGCGATGAGGGCCAACGCGATGGTCGCCAGGAAAGTCGTGAAGGAGGTGTTGATGGTGCGGTTCAACGTTTCGTTGATCGAGAGGTCGATCAGCTCGCGCAGCGGCATGGATTTGTATTTGCGCAGATTCTCGCGCACACGGTCATAGACCACGACCTTGTCGTTGATCGAATAGCCCATGATGGTGAGGATCGCTGCCACGCTGACCAGGTTGAACTGCAGCCCGGTGATGACGAAGAAACCCACGGTCTTGGTTACGTCGAGAACCAGGGTAACGACCGCCCCGACGCCGAACTGCCATTCGAAGCGAAACGCGATGTAGCCCAGCATGGCGACCAGTGCCAGCCCGAGCGCAATCATGCCGCTCCGGAACAGCTCGCCGCTGACGGTCGCGCCCACCGCTTCCACCGACCGGATCTCCGTCCCGGGAAAGCTCTTCGTCAGCACACCGCGCACGGCCTCGACCGCCTTCTGCTGCGCATCCTCGCCGCCATGCTGACGCTCCAGCCGGATCAGCACGTCGCGGTCGGAACCGAAGGATTGAAGCTGCACTTCGCCCAGGCCGAGGCCGTTGATGCTGGAACGCAGAGCCGAGAAATCCGCCGGTCCCTGGGTGCGGGCTTCGATGGAAATGCCGCCCTTGAAATCGATGCCGTAGTTCATGCCGGGGTAGAAAAACAGGATGATCGAGGCGGAGCTGAGCACAGCCGAGACCACGAGGCCGAGGATACGGCCGCGCATGAACTGGATCTTGGTGTTGTCGGGGACGAAGCGAAGGCGAAACATGAGTTATTCCGTCAGACTCGCAGTGCCTTTGGCCGCGTCCGGCGCAGCCAAAGCGAAATCAGCCAGCGCACGAAGACGATGGCGGTGAACATCGAGGTGATGATGCCGATGATGATCGTCACGGCAAACCCTTGCACCGCGCCGGTTCCAATCGCGTACAGCAGGATCATCTTGATGATGGTCGTCAGGTTTGAATCGATGATCGTGCTGAAGGCACGACGAAAACCTGCATCCAACGCGGCAACCGGCGTGCGGCCGAGCTTGGTCTCTTCCCGGATGCGCTCGTTGATCAGCACGTTGGCGTCCACGGACATGCCCAGCGTCAGCAGCATGCCGGCGATGCCCGGCAGCGTGAGCGTCGCGCCGACCACCGACAGGACCGCGATGGTGATGATCAGGTTAAACAGCAGCGCGATATCGGCGAAGATGCCGAACAGGCCATAGGCCAGCACCATGTATACAGTCACCAGCACAAAGCCGATGAGGCAGGCATAGACGCCGGCCCGGATGGAATCGGCGCCGAGATCGGGACCGACCGTGCGTTCTTCGATGATCTTGAGCTGCACGGGCAGCGCGCCGCTGTTCAGCAGCACGGCGAGCTGCGTGGCCGACTGCACGGTGAAGTTGCCGCTGATCTGGCCCGAACCGCCGCAGATGGCATCGCGGATCACTGGCGCGCTGATCACCTTGTTGTCGAGCACGATGGCGAAGAGATGGCCGACGTTGTTTTTCGTCGCGTCGCAGAACCGGCTGCCACCCGTCGAATCGAAGCTGAAGGAGACGACCCACTCGCCGTTCTGGTCCTTCGTTGGCGATGCGCTCTTGAGGTTCTCGCCGCTGACCATGACACGCTTCTGCACCGCATAGGCCGGCCTTTCACCGCCCACCGGCGCGCTGGCCAGCGGCAGCAGATCATCCGTCGGCGGCACGGTACCGTTCTGTATCTGCTCCTGCGGGACGCTTTCATCAACGAAGCGGAACGTCATCTTCGCTGTCTGGCCCATCAGGGCCTTGACCTTCTCGGGATCGCTCAGGCCCGGCAATTCCAGCAGGATGCGGTCGGCACCCTGCAGCTGGATGACGGGCTCGACGGTGCCGGTGGCATCGACGCGCCGGCGCACCACTTCGATCGAGTTCGTCATAGCGGTGCGCACCATGGTCTGGATCGCCTGATCGTTCAGCGCAGCCGAAACCACGCCATCGGGCGAAACGGCGAAGTCGAGATCCTTCGCCGCGGTGGCCAGCGCCGGCCGAACCGTGTCGATCTTCGTGGGATCGAGCCGCTTTACCACAGCGGCATGGCCCTTTATGCCTATATCGCTGTGCCCGCACCGCCCGTGTCCCCGG
>CAZQLF010000245.1:0-5292 GCA_964594035.1 uncultured Rhodospirillaceae bacterium
AGTTCGTCGCGCTACGGGAAGACAAGAAGGGACGGGATGTTGTGCGGGAGGTCTAGCCGGCAAGACACTACCATGTCCTTGTCTTTCGGTATAATCAGCCACATTGGCCACATGGCATTTCTGAGGGGAGGTGGATCGATGAAAAGGTTTCTCGCATTCTGGCTCTTTCTGCCTGCGGCATTCGCCCAGGTGGAGACGACAACTTCTACTCGTGATACCGTTACAGACCAGTTGGGCGCCGCGGCAGATTCAGTTCGCGCTGCGGTATATTTTCTGATCCAGGACAGGTGACATGATGGTGGAAAGCGCGTAGGAGAGGTAACGCTCGCTCAGCGCTTCGGCCAGCGGGGTGGGGCGGATCTCTTCGCCCGTCGGGGCTGGCGTCGTCGATTTGGCCATGCAGATTCCCTGTGCGAATCGGCTGTCATGGTAGATCAGGAAGGCGGACGGTCAAGCGTGCGAGCCGCACTGACGACAGGGCCGGGCCTTGCTAGTGTTGCCTCCGACATGCCCAACGTCGGCAACCTGGCCCACCGCCTGTTCGCGCTTCCGCCCGCGTGGCGTCAGCGCACGGCCTTCTCTTCCCTTTCCGGCCAGATAACGTTCGAAAAATTGCGCGAAGGCATGCTGGGATTCGCCGGCTGGCTGCGCCGGCAGGGTATCGGCGAGGGCGCGCGCATCGCCATCTGCCTGCCAAAAAGCCTGGAAGTGGTGCAGGCGATCTATGGCATTCATGCCGCTGGCGCGGCCTATGTTCCCCTTCAGCACGACGGTCCGCCGGCGCGCCTTGCGGTAATTCTGAAATCCGTCGAGCCGCACCTGTTGCTGACAACGCCTGATATGGCGCAACGCCTTTCCACCGAGATGGGGGCCCTGCCCCGGGCCCATTTCATCGAAATCGGGCCGAATGGTGGCGGACTGGCACCGCTGTTGGCGGAGGCGATGCCTGTCATGCGGCCCGCACCGGCGAGCCCCGACAATCTCGCGCTGATCGTCTTCACCTCCGGTTCGACCGGTGAACCCAAAGGCGTCATGATCGGCCAGCGCAGCCTGATCCGGCGCGTTTCACCACCCTTCGAACATGACGAGATCCTGGCCAGCGATCGGATGATCGTGAATGCCGGGCTTCACTATGTGGGTGCCCTCGACCTGTTCTTTCCGCCGGCAACGGGATGTTCCGCCTATCTCCTGTCCGATCACGAGGCGATGTTTTCTGACCGCATCGTCGGTTTGATGGAAGAAAACCGCACGACAATCTGGAAATCGACGGCTACTGCGCTGCGCTTGCTGACCGAAGGCGGCCATCTCGCGGGACGGAATCTCTCCGCCCTGCGGCGTGTCGAATTCGTGGGCGAGCCACTTTCCATCAGTGTGCTGCGCCGCGCGATGGCCGCGCTGCCGCATGCCTCGTTCGTGCAGCGCTTCGGGGCAACCGAAGCCTATCGCATCGCGCAATATCTGGTGCCACGGCCCTTGCCGGACGATTTGACGGCCTTGCCACTGGGCGGGCCGAACAGCAGCTATCAACTCATCCTGCGCGGTGAGGATGGCAAACCCGCCGTCGGCAACCAGCGCGGCGAAATTTGCGTGATCGGTGAACCGGTCATGCTGGGGTACTGGAAGGATCCGGCCCTGACCGCCAGCCGGCGGCTCGACGGGCGCGCGGATTCTTTTCGCACCGGTGATTTCGCGATCCTCGGCGAGGACGGACTGCTGCACTGGGCAGGCCGGGAGGACCAGATCGTCAAACTGCGCGGCCATCGCATCGATCTGGGAGAAATCGAGGCGGTGCTGCGCGGCCAGGGCGGAGTACTGGATTGCGTGGCGCTGGTACTCGCCCGCAACGGTGGAGAGCCTGATATCCGGGCGTTCCTGCTGGCGGATGGAACCCGCATGCCGGAGGCGGACCTCAAGCTTCTGTGCCGCCGGCGTCTGCACGCCCCCGCCAGGCCCGGCAGCTTCATCTATCTGGAGAAATTTCCGCTGCTGCCCAGCGGCAAGGTCGATCGCCAGGCGTTGCGGCGCATGGCTTTCGGCGAACCCGCGGTCAGCTCACCAGCGGTCGACGCGATAGGGCCGGCGGTCAAATCCTGAATCGCGGCCGGCAGCCATGTCGGCAATCATCTTGCCGGTGATGGCGGCAAAACTCAGACCGAGATGGCCATGGCCGAACGCGAAATAGGCGTTCGGTGTCTTGGGTGAGTCGGAGATGACCGGCAGGGAATCCGGAATCGACGGGCGAAAGCCCATCCACCGATCGAGCCCTTTTTCATTCAGCCCGGGGAAAAGGATGCGGCCATGCTTCAACAGGACGTCGGCGCGCTGCCAATTCGGCGGCGCCTTCAACCCGCCCAGTTCGACGGTGCCGGCAAAGCGCAGCCCATGCTCCAAGGGCGTGACGACGAAGCCGTGATCGCCGACATGGATCGGCATGCGCGGCATGACCCCGGCATTGGGCAACATCACGTGATAACCACGCTCGGTATCCAGCGGCACAGTGTGGCCGAGCTTGCGGGTCAGTGGCCGCGACCAGGCGCCGGCGGCCACGACCAGCGCGTCGATGGCATGACGTCCCTGCTCCGTCATCAGCTCGCGAGGCCCCTGGGGGCCCAGGACCACGTCGGTAACGCGCTCACGCAGCAGCGTGCCACCCCGCGCCACGAAGTCTTCCGCCAATTCCTGCACCAGGCGAAAGTTGTTCACCGTCAGGGAGTTCTCGGGGAAATACACGCCGCGGGCGAAGATGGGCGCCAGGCTTGGCTCCATCTGGCGGATCTGGTTGCCGCTCAGGACATCGAACTTGATGCCGCGGCGGCGCTGCAGATCGAGCTCGCCGCGCGCTTCAGCAAATGATTCCTCGGTCTTGTAAACGCTGAGCCAACCGGTATCGCGGATCATGTCGTTGATTCCGGCCGCCTCGGTCAGCGGCTTGTAGGCGGCCACACAGCGGATCGAGAGTTCGCGCAGGGCCTTCGAGATCTCCTCGACCCGGGCAGGGCTGCTGGCGGCAACGAAACGGATCAGCCAGGGTGCGAGCTTGGGCAGATAGCTCCAGCGGATGGCAAGGGGTCCGAGCGGATCCATCAGCATATCCGGCACGCGGCGAACGATGCCGGGCATGGCGACCGGCTCGCAGGCACCGCCGGCTATGACGGCGGCATTGCCGCGCGAGGTGCCCTCGCCCGGCCCTTGATAATCCACCACCGTTACGCGATGCCCGTCGCGCTGCAGCTGAAGCGCGCAGCACACGCCGACGATGCCGGCGCCGATGACGGCAAAGTTCCTGGGTTGGAGTTTGTCGGCCATGGAGATCTCGGGAGGGCGAAAGGCGGGAAACGGTGGAGAACTAATATCAGGCGCGCTGGAGTCTTGCCACCAGCCGGCTGCGCGCGGCCGGCACGGTGCGAAAGGCATGGCGTTCCAGGAACCAGCCGGTCAGGGCCAGCCCTTGGGCTATGCTGGGCAGGTCCGCAGGTCCGCCACCAGCAAGAAACGCGGGCAGCGCCAGCAGACGCTCGCGCCAGGGCTCTGCTGCACCCGCCGACACGGCACGCCCGCTGTTGGGCGAGACGAAAGCAAGGCCGGTGGGTTCGCCGCTCACCGCACAGCGCTGGAGGTCGAGGCCAAAGCCGATCTCCGCCAGCAGGTCGAGCTCCCACTGCACATAGCGCACAGCCCAGGCAATCGTATCGCCGGATGCCACCAGCGCCTCAATCAGGGCCCTGAAACCGTCATAGGCACGCGGATGGGGCTCGCGCTCCGCCAGCGCTGCCTCGGCAACCGCCGCAGCCGAGGTGAGTGCTGCCAGGCGCAGAGGTTCGTCGAGCAGGGCTGCCGCCGATTGGGCAAGGCTTTCGCAGGTAAAATTGCCCAAGTGGTCAGTCAGGCGCGCGCGCCAGACGGCGCGCAGCCGGTTGCCCGGTTCGTAGAGTCCCGCCGAGCGTCGGCCAGCGCCGCCCTTAACCAGACCCGCATGACGGCCATGCTCGCGGGTCAGTAGCGAGAGTACGAGATCGCCCTCGCCATGCCGTCGAGCCGAAAGCACAAAGCCTTCGTCGATCCACTCCATCGCTCAGTCTTCGAAATCCAGGCCCATGGCGCGGTAGCGTTCGGGATCGTCCTGCCAATTCTCGGCCAGCTTCACATGCAGGAACAGATGCACCTTGCGGCCGGTGAGCTCGGCGATCTCCTTTTGCGCTGCCTCACGCACAGCCTTGATGCGCCGGCCCTTCTCGCCCAGAACGATGGGCCGCTGGCTTTCCCGGGCAACCATGATCTGCTGGCCGACCCGAAGTGAACCGTCGGCGAAATCTTCCCAGCTCTCCTGCTCCACCGTCAGGGCATAGGGCAGTTCGTCATGCAGCTGGCGAAACAGCTGTTCACGGGTGATTTCGGCGGCGATGTCGCGCATGGGCATGTCGGAGATCTGATCGCCCGGATAGTGCCAGGGTCCTTCCGGCAGCCGACCGGAGATGCCCTTCAGCAAGTCGGCAACGCCATCTCCCGTCTCGGCCGAGATCATGAAGACCTCATCGAAGATGCCCTCGGCATAGAGCGCGTCGGCGAGCGTCAAAAGCTGGGGCGGTATGACCGCATCGACCTTGTTGATCGCCAGGATGGCGCGCCGCCCGTCGCGTTTCAGGCTGTCGATGATGGCTCGGCTCGGTTCATCGAGTTGTTTGCGCGTCGCATCGACCAACAGCACGATCAGGTCGGCATCCTCGGCGCCCCGCCAGGCAGCATTGACCATGGCGCGATCCAGCCGCTTGCGCGGCGCGAAGATGCCAGGCGTATCGACGAAGATCATCTGGGCCTTGCCCCCGGCCACGATGCCCAGCACGCGCCGGCGCGTCGTCTGCGCCTTGGGCGAGACGATGGAAATCTTCGCGCCGATTACGCGGTTGAGCAGCGTCGACTTGCCGGTGTTGGGCGCGCCGATCAGGGCAACGAAGCCGCAGCGCTCGCCCTCAGCCACTTATCTCACCCCTCAGGCGGCGCAACAGAAGGCCCGCGGCATCGGACTCCGCCGCGCGCCGGGACCGCCCGCGGCCCTGCGCCGTGCCATGCCCTGGCAGACTGACTTCCATGTCGAAGATCGGATCGTGAGCCGGGCCTTCGCTGGCGATCAGCCGGTAGCTGGGCAGGGGCAAGCCCTGCCCTTGCGCCCATTCCTGCAAGGCGGTCTTCGCATCTTCGGGCGGCTCCGCCTGTTGGGCCAGCAGGGGCAGCCACTGGCGCTCGATGAAACTGCGCGCGGCGTCGAAACCGCCATCAAGAAACACTGCTGCGATC
>CAZQLF010000246.1:0-5264 GCA_964594035.1 uncultured Rhodospirillaceae bacterium
CAATGCTGCCTGGTCGGATGAAGGCGTGGTGATGTTCGATGCGGTGGATATCTCCATCGCGGTCGCCATTCCCGGCGGCTTGATCACCCCGATCATCCGCAATGCCGACGGCAAGGGCCTGGCCAGCATCTCCAACGAGATGAAGGGGCTGGCAGCACGCGCCAAGGATGGCAAGCTGAAGCTGGAGGAGTTCCAGGGCGGCACGTTCTCCATCTCCAATCTCGGCATGTTCGGCATCAAGGATTTCGCTGCCGTCATCAATCCACCGCAGGGTTGCATCCTCGCGGTAGGGGCGGGCGAGCAGCGGCCGGTGGTCAAGAACAACGCGCTCGCCATTGCCACCGTCATGAGCGTGACGCTCTCTGTCGATCACCGAGTGGTGGATGGCGCGATCGGGGCCGAGTTCCTCGCGGCCTTCAAAAAGCTGATCGAGGATCCGATCACGCTGCTGCTTTAGGGCATCGCCGATGGCCGATGGCGTCAGGATCAATCTCAGGGAAAAGCTGGCCTCGGTGCGCGAGCACTGGAACCCCGCCCTTGTGGATACCATCGACGATTACGACATAAAGATCGTGAAGCTGCTGGGCGATTTCGTCTGGCACAAGCATGACACGGAGGACGAGCTCTTCGTCGTGCTGAGCGGCAGCTTCCGCATGGATTTTCGCGATCGCCAGGTCACCCTGCAATCCGGCGACATGATCGTCGTCCCGCGCGGCGTTGAACATAAGCCTTATGCTGAAGCGGAATGCGACGTGCTGCTGCTGGAACGCGGCGGGGTTGTGAATACCGGGGACGCGGCACCCGGCGCCTATACACGGCGAACGCCCGAGAAGGTCTAGCGCGAGAAGGTTCAGGGAATGGCCGAGCAGTCTTTCGATATTGCGATCGTCGGTGGCGGGCCAGGCGGCTATGTCGCTGCCATCCGCGCTGCCCAGCTCGGCATGAAGACGGTGGTCATCGAGCGCGAAAACCTCGGCGGCATCTGCCTCAACTGGGGTTGCATTCCGACCAAGGCGCTGCTGCGCTGTTCGGAGATCAACCACCTGCTGCATCACCTCGACGAGTACGGCTTCGCCGCCAAGGAAACGAGCTTCGATTTCAAGAAGATCATTGCGCGCTCGCGCAAGGTTTCCGCCCAGCTCACCAACGGCGTCAAATTCCTGATGAAGAAGAACAAGATCACGGTGATCGACGCTTCTGCGAAACTGGCTGGCCCCGGCAAGCTCACGACCGACAAGGGCGGTACCGTGGTGGCCAAGAACATCATCCTCGCCACCGGCGCCCGGGCGAGGACGCTGCCGGGCATGGAGCCGGACGGCAAGCTGATCTGGACCTATCGCGAGGCGATGGTGCCCGAGGCGATGCCGAAATCCTTGCTGGTGGTCGGTAGCGGCGCCATCGGGATCGAGTTCGCGAGCTTCTATCGCAACATGGGCGCCGAGGTGACGGTGGTCGAGGTGCTCGACCGCGTCCTGCCGGTCGAAGATGCCGAGATCTCCGCCTTCGCCCAGAAGGCCTTCGAGAAGCAGGGCATGAAGATCATGACCGGCGCCACGGTGAAGGGCCTGAAGAAGGGTGCATCAAGCGCGACCGCGACCATTGCCGCTGGCGGCAAGGAAAGCGAGATTACGGTGGAGCGGGTGATCCTTGCCATCGGCATCGTCGGCAATGTCGAGAATCTTGGCCTCGAAGGCACCAAGGTGAAGGTCGAGAAGTCCCATGTCGTGGTCGATGGGCGTTGTGCGACGGGTGAGCCCGGCATCTATGCCATCGGCGATCTGGTCGGCCCGCCCTGGCTTGCCCACAAGGCGATGGATGAGGGCGTTATCTGCGTCGAGGGCATCGCCGGGATCAAGGACGTCCATCCGCTGGATACCAGCAAGATTCCCGGCTGCACCTATTGCATGCCGCAGGTGGCGAGCGTCGGCATGACCGAAGCCGCCGCCAAGGCCGCCGGCTATCAGGTCAAGGTCGGTCGTTTCCCCTTCATCGCCAACGGCAAGGCCATCGCTATGGGCGAAACCCAGGGCCTGGTGAAAACGGTGTTCGATGCCAAGACCGGCGAGCTGCTGGGCGCCCATATGATCGGCGCCGAGGTGACCGAGCTGATCCAGGGCTACACCATCGCCCGTACGCTGGAATCGACCGAGGCCGAGCTGATGGGCACGATCTTCCCGCATCCCACCCTGTCGGAAATGATGCACGAATCCGTGCTTGACGCTTATGGCCGCGCCCTCCACATCTGAGGCCATGACCGCCAGCCAGCCGCGCCACCCGGAAAAGCTGGGCCGCCCGGATTCGCCGATCCCGCGCAAGCCCGACTGGATCCGGGTCAAGGCGCCGATGTCGAAGGAATATGCCGAGACCCGGGCGCTGATGCGCCAGCACAACCTCCATACGGTGTGCGAAGAAGCGGCCTGCCCGAACATCGGCGAGTGCTGGAAGCTGAAGCACGCTACCATGATGATCCTGGGCAGCATCTGCACCCGGGCCTGCGCCTTCTGCAACGTCGCCACGGGGATGCCCGACAAGCTCGACCCGCATGAGCCCGCCAATGTCGGCAAGGCGGTCGCGGCTCTCGGTCTTGCCCATATCGTGATTACCTCCGTCGACCGCGACGATCTGGATGATGGCGGGGCCGCGCATTTCGCCGAGACGATCGGCCAGATCCGCGCGCAGGCACCGAGGACCACCATTGAAGTGCTGACGCCCGATTTCCTGCGCAAGCCCGGCGCGGTCGAGACGGTGGTCGAAGCCAAGCCCGACGTGTTCAACCACAATCTCGAGACCGTGCCGCGGCTTTATCGCGGCGTGCGGCCGGGTGCGCGGTATTTCGCCTCGATGCAGCTTCTGGCCCGGGTGAAGGAACTCGATTCCGCGATGTTCACCAAGTCCGGCCTGATGGTCGGCCTCGGCGAGACGCGCGATGAAGTGCTCCAGGTGATGGACGACATGCGCGCGGCGGATGTCGATTTCCTGACCATCGGCCAATACCTGCAGCCCACGCCCAAGCACCACCCCATCGACCGCTTCGTGCCGCCCGATGAATTCGGGCAGCTGAAGGAGATGGCGGAAGGCAAGGGCTTCCTGCTGGTGGCGGCTTCCCCGCTGACGCGCTCCTCCTATCACGCCGGTGACGATTTCGAACGCCTGCGGGCTGCTCGTCGCGCCCGCCTGGCCTGACCGGCCGCTCGAAACGGCCTTGGCTCCATGATGAAGCATGCCGAGCGGCGCAGGCTGGGCTATCGGCCTGAGCAGCTGTATGACCTCGTCGCCGATGTGGAGCGCTATCCCGAGTTCCTGCCCTGGTGCATTGGCGCGCGCATTCGCGAGCGGAGCGAGACGCTGCTGGTTGCCGACCTCATCATCGGCTTCAAGATGATCCGTGAACGTTTCACCAGCCGGGTCGGTCTCGACAGGCCAAGCCTCGCCATCGATGTCGCCTATGCCGATGGGCCCTTCAAGCATCTTTCCAACCGCTGGCGCTTCGAGCGCACGCCCGAAGGCACCTGCGTCATCGATTTTTACGTCGAATTCGAATTCCGCTCGGTGATGCTGCAGAAGCTGATCGGTGTGCTGTTCCACGAGGCGGTGAAGCGCATGGTGGGCGCATTCGAAACCCGCGCCCGGGCGCTCTACGGTCCTCCAGCCGCCGTTTGAAGCCGGAAGTAGACGCGGCCTTCCACCGGATCGCCGCCGCCCCGCCCGGCTTCGATCTCACTCAAGGCCGCGGCGGTTGCGGCTGCCGCCAGAATGCTGTCGAGGGCATCGCCACCGGCGTTCTCGACCACAATGCGATGGATATCCTCCGGCAACGGCAGGAACACGCCGCGGCGAGTGAGTTCGTCGAGCAGGGCGGCACGCTCGCCATTGCGCTTCCGGCCTTTGTAGGGCGGGCGGTGCTTGAGGCTGATCAACACTGAGGCAGGGCAGGTTTCGATGATCCAGGCGCAGTCTGGATGCGCAGGCTGCATCGGCAACACGGCCACACGGCCTTGGGCGACGAGCGGGCGCAGCAGATTGGCGAGGCCGTGAAACGTTTGATGGCGCAGCCGGATATTGAAGGCGCACCAGGGCGTGCCGGATTCATCGTCGGTCGTCCGTTTGGGTTCGCGTCCGTTTGTTTGCCGCCGGCAATGTTCGCGAAAGGCATCGGCGTTGCTATGGGCGAAGCCGTCGAGGAAAGCAGTCCAGCTCTCATGCTGGATCAACGCCCTCGGCAGGCTGAAGGGAAAGTCGCAACCGAAGATCGCGTTCGGCGTGCCCGCGATAAAATTGCGTAGCGCGGCCAGGGTGTTCTCCCGATCGGCCGCACCGCCGGGAAGTTCCGCTGCCCGCCGGCATGAGGCGATGGTCAGCCCCTTGCGGCTGCGTTTGGCTTCAGCGAGCCAGATGAAGTTGCCGGCCTTGGCAGCACCACTGAAATCGACGCCGAAAATGCGCCGCGACATCGCGTTAGGCGAGCGCGCTATCGAGCAGCTCCAGCGCGCGGGCGGCAGCACCTTCGCGCACGGCCTGGCGGTCGCCGGCAAATTGCTGGCGCTCGACCTTCGTCTCCGCGCCGCGCCGGGCAATGGCCAGATAGACAAGACCGACCGGTTTGCCCGGCGTGGCGCCACCAGGGCCGGCAATGCCGGTGATGGCGATAGCCACATCGGCGCGGGCATGGGCCAGCGCGCCTTCGGCCATGGATCGGGCCACCTGGGCGCTGACGGCACCGTAGTGCTGGAGCAGGGCGATGGCCACGCCCAGCATCTCCGTCTTCGCCTCGTTGGAATATGTGACGAAGCCGCGCTCGACGACGTCGGACGAGCCGGGGATGTCGGTGAGACGCGCGGCGACCATGCCGCCGGTGCAGGATTCTGCCGTGACGATCCGAAGTTTCGCCTGCCGGTAACGCTCGAGCAGAGCTTCGGCGCTCATAACGCAACGCTGGCGGTTGCTTGTGCTGCAATGCCTTCCGCTCGTCCGGTGAAGCCCAGCCCCTCCGTTGTCGTCGCTTTCACACTGATGCGCGAAGGATCGAGATCGAGGATCGCCGTGTCGCGTAGGACATCCATGTAGAAGGTGACTGCGTCCAAAAGGACGTTCTGTTCGGTGTTGCGCAACGTCTCGCGCGCCGCCATCACGCTCGATTCGGCCTGACGTACGGAGTTGTAGGTCCGCTCGCCGTTGAAAAGGGTTTGATTGACCGTCAAACCGTAGCCGCGCGGCCTGGAAAAAACATCAGTATGCCCCCCCAGCCGCCCGACGGCCTCGGTCGG
>CAZQLF010000247.1:0-5260 GCA_964594035.1 uncultured Rhodospirillaceae bacterium
CGATGACGATGATGTCCCAGATCATGCGGCAATCGCCTCCGCCAGCATGGCTGCCACATCGTCCAGTGCCACATCCTTGGCGATGAAGGCGCGGCCGATGCCCCTGGTCAGCACGAAGGTGATGCGGCCAGCGGACACTTTCTTGTCACGGCGCATGTGATCGATCAGGCGCTCGGCTGCGAAGTGCCGGCCGCCGATGGAATCGAGGCCGGTGGGCAAGCCGACGCTGGCGAGATGGCGCGCCACCCGCGCCGCATCCGCCGTTGGGCAGAGGCCGAGACGCGCGGACAGATCGAAGGCCATGACCATGCCGATGGCAACCGCCTCGCCATGAAGCAGTTCGTCGCCATAGCCGCATTCCGCCTCCAGCGCATGGCCGAAGGTGTGGCCAAGATTGAGCAGCGCGCGCTTGCCCGCTTCGCGCTCATCGGATCCCACAATCCCCGCCTTCGCAGCACAGGAAACGCTCACCGCGTGGGCGCGCGCGGCGAGATCGCCGTCGATGAGTGCTGCACCATGATCCTCGAGCCAGGCGAAGAAGGGCGCATCACCGAGCAGGCCGTATTTCACCACCTCGGCATAGCCCGCGCGGATTTCGCGTTTGGGCAGCGTGGTGAGCGCATCGAGGTCAGCCAGCACCAGCCGCGGCTGGTGAAAGGCGCCGACGAGGTTCTTTCCCTGGGGCGTATTGATGCCGGTCTTGCCGCCGACGGAACTATCCACCTGGGCCAGCAGCGTTGTCGGGATCTGCACGAAGTCGATGCCGCGCAGCGCGATGCTTGCCGCGAAGCCCGTGATATCCCCGATGACGCCGCCGCCGAGTGCGATCAACAACGTCCCGCGCTCGATGCCGTGCTTCAGCAGGTCGTCGCTGAGGCGTGCGAGATGGGCGAAATCCTTGGTCTGTTCGCCGGCGGGAAGGACGATGGCGCGCTGGGCGATGTCTGCGTGTTCGAGCCCTGCCTGCAATGCCGCAAGATGGAGCGGGGCGACATGCGCGTCGGTGACGATAACGGTGCCCGCCGTGCCGCCGAGTGCACGAATATGGCGCCCGGCATCGCCGATCAGCCCGGGACCGATGAGGATGTCATAGCTGCGCGTGCCCAGCTCGACACGCAGTCGAGACTCGCTGCTCATGGCTGGCGGCTCACGAAGCGGCGCGCTGGCGCGGCGCTTCCGCCCGGACGAAGGAATCGAGAGCGGTCAGGACCCGCTCCAACGTGGCCTCCGGCGGACCGTCGGCGCTGTCGACGGTGATGTCGGCCTCGGCATAGACCGGATGGCGCTGGCTTATCAGCTCGGCCAGCTTCTGCCGCGGATCGGCTACCTGCAGCAATGGCCGGTCGTTGCGCCGGGAGACGCGGCGCATCAGCAGATCGAGGTCGGCGCGCAGCCATACCGAGACGGCGCGCTCACGCACCACGGAGCGGGTGCGGGAATCCATGAAGGCGCCGCCGCCGGTTGCCAGCACAAGGGGCTTGTCGTCCAGCAGGCGGGCAATGACCCGGCGCTCGCCGTCGCGGAAGGCCGCCTCGCCATGGCGCTGGAAGATCTCCGCAACGGAGCAGCCGGCCGCCTGTTCGATCTCGTGATCGGCGTCGACGAAGGGAAGGCCGAGGCGCGCGCCCAGGCGCTTGCCGATACAGCTCTTGCCGGCGCCCATCAGGCCGACCAGGACGATCGATCTTCCTGCCAACGCCCCGCTCGTGCCCGGCGTCATTGCAAGCCCGCCGCCGGGCCGATAAACTGTCCAAGATTCGCCATAGTCGAAACCTAGCATAAATCGTCATCAATGTCGCAAGCACGGGGGCCTGCAGGGGTTGCCGCGGCCGGGGCAAGCGACGGGTATGACCCAGCCATGACGGCCACAACGATATGAAACGATTGCTGCTTTTCCTGATCCTGCTGATCGTGCTCGGCGTCGCCGGGGGTGCGGTATTCCTTTCGTTCTATACCATTCCAGCACCTACTCAGCGCATGGAGATCCCGGTCCCCAATGACAAGCTGTCGAACTAGCGCGCTGGTGCTTCTGTTGCTCGCCGTTGCCGGATCGGCGGCGGCCCAGACGACGCCACCGGCCGCAACCTCGACCACGCCATTGCCGCCGCTTCTGCCGGTGACCGCCGCACCCTTGAACGGCGGCGCCACGAACGCTCAGCCCCTGCCGGCGCCACCGGGCCCGGCCACCACCACCTCCCAGAGCGGGCTCGAGGTCGGAACGCTCAGCGACGTGACGCCGGATTATGCCGGCACGCTGCAGGAGGGCGCAGGCGGCTTTCCCGTGGATATGTGGCGGGGCACCGACCGCGGCCTGGTCGAACGATTGCTCCCCAAACTCTCGCCCGCCGTCGCTTCTCCTGCCATGCGCGATCTCACGCGCCGCCTGCTGCTGACCAACGCCGAGGCGCCCGAGGGCAAAAGCAGCGGGGTCAATCTTTTCGGCGCGCGGGCCGACCGGCTGATGGCCATGGGGCTCACCGGCGATGCAGCAGCGCTCCTGGCGCTCGAGCCGGTCAGCGGCGCTGACGCACTCGCCGCCCATCAGCGGATCGATTCGCTGCTGCTGGCGAGCGACGATGACGGCGCCTGCAAGGCAGTGAACGACACCCGCAAGATGGCCAGCGGCAACACCGAATGGCAGAAGGCGCAGGTCTTCTGCCAGCTGCGCGCCGGGGAGAACGACCAGGCGTCTCTCGGCCTCGACCTGCTGCGCGAGCAATCGGTGAACGATCCCGCTTTCTTCACGCTGATCGACGTGCTGAGCGGCAATAAAGCTGCCAAGCTCGACAGCCTGCCTGCACCGAGCGCGCTCGATCTCGCCATGCTGCGCGCCGCCAACATGCCGATCCCGCGCGATGCGGCGCAGACTCAGGTTACGGCGGTACTGGCAGTGATCGCGCGCGATCCCGCCATCGATGCGCCGCTGCGCCTGGCCGCGGCGGAGCAGGCGGCCGCGGCCGGCGGACTTCCGATCGAAGAATTGCAGAAGGCCTATGCAAGCGTGCCCTACGCGCCGGGCGATCTCGCCAATGCAATCGAGATCTCCTCGCGCGATCCTGGTCCCGGCAACCGCGCGATGCTTTACCAGGCAGCGGGCCTGGCAACGGATATCGCCCAGCGCGCACATATCGTCGATGCCGCGCTGGATCGGGCGCGCCACCAGGGGGGCTACCTGCTGGCGGTTCAGGTCAATCTGCAATATCTGCTGGCGATCGCGCCCGCTGATGATCTCGCCTGGTTTGCCGGCGATGCAGGCCGCGCGCTTTATGCGGCGGGGCATTTCGAGCAGGCCAATGCTTGGCTGGAGCTGGCGCAGCGACGCGCGGCGAGCGACCCGCAAGCCGCCGCTGCAGCTTCCGCACTCGCTGTCTATGCCCGCATTGCCGGCGTCGGTCCGGCGCTTTCCTGGGACGGCGCAGCGGTTGCAAAATGGCGCCAGGCCCAGGCAGCGGGCACACCCGGCAGCGATCCGGCAGCGCGTCTCTTTGCCATCTTTGAAGGACTTGGCGAGCCCATCGGCGGAAGCTGGTCATTGATTGGTCAGGACAACGCCGCGCAAGTTCCCGATTCAGCCCTCTGGTTCAACCTCGGCGATGCCGCAGCGAAACACCGCATCGGCGAGACAGTGCTGCTGTCACTTTATGCACTGGGCGACGCCGGTCCGGGGGGCGCCAATCCCATCATGCTCAGCCGTTCGATCCTGGCGTTGCGTCAGGTCGGCCTCGATAGCGAAGCGCGCTCGCTTGCCATCGAAGCGGCGATTGCCGCGGGCGTATAGGGGCAGCGTTGAAGCAGGCACAGCGCGATTCTCTCGTCGAGCGTTTCCTCGAAATGCTGATGGCCGAGCGCAATGCAGCGCGCAACACGCGCGAGGCTTATGAGCGCGACCTTGCCGATCTGGCGGGTTACCTTGCGCGCCGGAAGAAGACGATGCGCGAGGCCGATGCCGATGCCTTGCGCGGCTATCTCGGTTCGCTCGCCTCCTCCGGCATGGCGCCGCGCAGCCAGGCCCGCAAGCTCTCGGCGCTGCGCCAGTTCTACAAATTCATCGCGGCCGAAGGGCTGCGCCCGGACGATCCGACGGCGACCCTCGATTCGCCGCGCCTCGGGCGTCCGCTGCCGAAGCTGCTGGAGGAGAAAGAGGTGCGTGCGCTGATCGAAGCGGCGCGCGCCATGCCGGCGGGTGCGGAGCAGAGCCGCATCGTGCTGCTGCTCGAGCTTCTCTATGGCGCCGGGCTTCGGGTATCCGAGCTGGTCGCGCTGCCGCTTGCTTCCGTCCTGCGCCAGGCCAAGGTGCTGGTCTTGCGCGGCAAGGGCGGCAAGGAGCGCATGGTGCCGCTGGGCGAGCCGGTGCGCGCAGCGCTGGCGGCTTATCTCGCCGAGCGCGATTTCTTCCTGGTGAAGGGCAAGCCTTCGCCCTGGCTCTTCGCCTCCCGCGGCGCCAAGGGCCATCTGACGCGCCAGCGCCTGACGCAGCTCCTGAAATCGTTGGCCCCGGCGGCGGGCATCGATCCCGCGCGCCTCAGTGCCCATGTGCTGCGCCATGCCTTTGCCACGCATCTGCTGGATCACGGCGCCGATCTGCGCAGCGTGCAGAAGATGCTGGGCCATGCCGATATCGCCACGACCCAGATCTATACCCATGTCGCCGGCGAGCGCCTGACACGGCTGGTGGAAGCCCACCACCCGCTGGCGGCAAAAACGCGGCGCAAGCCCGTCTAGAGTCATGGTGTTGCAGCGACGCATGATTGACAGGGCGGGGTTGCTGGTTCATCTAACGAGCGAATCGCAAGCACGGACAGGCCAATGAGCTTTACCATCGTCGAACAGGCACCAGCGCGCCTCAACCGCAGCGAGCTTGCGGTGCCGGGCAGCCAGCCCCAGCTTTTCGAGAAGGCGGCAAAGTCGGCAGCCGATGTGGTGTTCCTCGATCTCGAGGATGCGGTGGCGCCGGACGACAAGGTCCAGGCGCGCAAGAACGTCATCCAGGCGCTGCGCGACATCGACTGGGGTCGCAAGACCATGTCGGTGCGCATCAACGGTCTCGATACGCATTACATGTATCGCGATGTGGTCGATGTGATGGAGCAGGGGGGTGAGCGCCTCGACCTGATCATGATTCCCAAGGTGGGCACGGCGGCGGATGTCTACGCCGTCGACATGCTGGTCACCCAGTGCGAAGCGGCCACCCAGCGCAAGAAGCGCATCGGCTTCGAGATGATCATCGAGACCGCGCTCGGCATGCAGAACGTCCATGAGA
>CAZQLF010000248.1:0-5205 GCA_964594035.1 uncultured Rhodospirillaceae bacterium
GGCGCACGCTTTCCAAAGGCATGCCACGGCTCTCCTGGGAAGTGCTCGAGGGCAATACAAGGGCCCGCGCCTTCTATCGCAAGGTTGCGCGCGAATACGACGATGCAATCGTGGTCAACTGCGCCGAGGACGATTTCCGCCGGCTGCTGAGCAGCTGAAGGGCGGATCAGGTTCAGTACCCTGATCCGACCTCACACTTTGTTCAGACGCTAGCGGTTGCCGCCGATATTCGTGGGAAGACGAAGCGGCGTCGCAATGCCTGGTGACGCACGACTGGGCGCCGCATCACCGGTGCTGGAATTGCCGGTCAACGCATCGCTGTAGTCAGCCGTATCGGTATCGTACATCTGCGACATGTGATCCGACGTGACATCGAACTGCGCATCCGGATCGGCGAAGCTGTTGCCGTCATCATAGCCCGGTGGGCCATCGGTATAGGAAAAGGCGAAAGCATGGCCGCCGGCAAAGGCAAGCGGCAGGACAATGGCAGCGCCGAAAGCGATGCGCCGAAGATTGGTCATGGCCGGACTCCTGAAGAAAAAGTGAAGACCCGGCAGGTCCCCGAACGCGGCCGGACGGCGCCACTATGCGCCCCGCCTGCGGGCAATCAAGTTACGCCGCCTAAATAATCGGTAACGGTGTATGCGGCTCAGGCGCGTTCGCGCCGGCGCACCGTCTCGCGGTGGAGGATGTAGATCCCGCTGGCAATGATGACCGCCGCACCCAGCCAGACAAAGCGATCCGGCACCTGCCGCCAGATGGCATAGCCGAAGGCGGCACCGAAGATGAGGCCCGTATAATCGAAGGGCCCGACCACCGAAACTGGCGCCAGGCGGAAAGCATGGGTCATGATCATCTGGGCGATGCCGCCGATGAGGCCGATGCTGACGAGATAAACGAGGGTAACCGGTGTGGGTGTCACCCATTGCCATGGCAGGCTCGCCGCCCCCAGCAGCATCGACACCATGGTGAAGTAGAAGACGATGCAGGCCGGCGGTTCGGTGCTGGAAAGCTTGCGGATCTGCACCATGGCGACGGCATAGAAGAGGGCCCCGGTCAACGGCAGGAGTGCCGCGGCCCCGAACACGCCGCTGCCCGGCCGAGTGATGATGAGGATCCCGACGAAACCCGCGAGCACCGCGGCCCAGCGCCGCCAGCCCACCTGTTCACCCAGCAGCGGCACCGACAGCGCCGTGAGAAAGATCGGACCCGAAATCCCGATGGCCATGGCATCGGCCAGGGGCATGAAGGAATAGGCCAGGAATCCGGCCACCATGCTGGCCAGACCACCGATGGAGCGAATGACGTGCTGGCCAAGCCGCCGGGTGCGCAGAACCGCAGTTCCCCCCGCCTGGCGAATGAAGAAGGACAGCGGCAGGAGGGCGAAGAGATTGCGGAAGAAGACGATCTGGCCGGTCGGGTGACGCTCACTCGCAAGCTTCACCAGCGCATCCATGCCTGCGAACAAAAAGGCCTGCAGCAGCATGAACATGATGCCGCGCAGGATGTCGCTGCGCGGGACAGCCCTGGTCTCGGTCGACGCACTCAAAAGAATTCGTTCCGCTGGAGGGGAATTTGTTGGCCGAGGGGCAGCTTACGCCAGAACCGGGGGCGCACCATTGTCCATTACGCCATGGCAGCCCTGCAGGACCGGTCTCGCCTGTTGGGGCTTGGCGCCGTGGGGCATATCCCCTAGATTTTCCAAGCTTGTACCAAGATGGTGCCGGCCCGGGGGAGTGAGCAATTTGGCGGATATCGCAGCGGTCGAAGCACGCGGCGTCGTGAAGACTTTTGGTGGCGGCCATGAGGCGGTCCGCGCCCTGGACAACGTTTCGGTTGCCATCAGGCAGAACGAGTTCTTTACCCTGCTAGGCCCCTCGGGTTGCGGCAAGACGACATTGTTGCGCCTGATCGCCGGGTTCGAGCAGCCAAGCGCGGGCGAGATCCTGCTGCACGGCAAGCCGGTGGAACACCTGCCGCCCTACCAGCGGGCGGTTAACACCGTTTTCCAGAGCTATGCCCTGTTTCCCCATATGACGGTGGCCCAGAACATTTCCTTCGGCCTGGAGATGCGCGGCACAGCGAAGGAAAAGACCACCGGCGTGGTGGAGGAGATGCTGGGGCTGGTGAAGCTCTCGGGCCTCGGCGGGCGCAAACCATCGCAGCTGTCGGGCGGTCAGCAACAGCGCGTGGCCCTGGCGCGCGCCCTTGCGAATCATCCTGAGGTGCTGCTGCTCGATGAGCCGCTTTCGGCGCTCGATCTGAAGCTGCGCCAGGAAATGCGCAGCGAGCTCAAGAACCTGCAGCGCACCACCGGCATTACCTTCATGTTCGTCACCCACGACCAGGAAGAAGCCCTGACCATGAGCGACCGTATCGCGGTCATGAACAAGGGCCAGATCCAGCAGCTGGGTGCCGCGATCGATATCTACGAGCGGCCGGTGAACCGCTTTGTCGCCGATTTCATCGGCGATACGAATTTCGTCGAAGCCGCGGTGGCGGGGCGCGAAGGCGATTTCCTGCGCTGCCGCAGCCCCGGCGGTCTCGATCTGCTGGCAAGCCCCGCCAGCAATGCCGGCGCCGGCACGAAGGTCACGCTGGCGCTGCGCCCGGAGAAGATCACCCTGAAGCGGGGCGGCGATACTGGCACCGTGGCGCAAAGCGTCTATGTCGGAACCGACACGAGCTATGACGTGCGGCTCGCCGACAACATGCGCCTGAACGTCCGCGTACAGAACGCCGTCGACGGGCGGCCGCTGTTTGCCGTGGGCGACAAGGTCGGCATTGATGTGCCGGCGGGTGCTGCCCGCCTGTTGCAGGATTAAGTATGAGCGCCGCCGATATCCCGGCACCGACGGAGCGCCTCGCCGCGGCCCAGGCGATTGTGCGCAGGCGCTGGCTGAAGTCGCGCTATGGGCTGGTGGGGCCAGCCCTTGTGATCATCGGGGTATTCGGCGTGCTGCCGCTACTGATCATGCTGGTCTATTCCTTCCTGAAGGCCGGCGACTACGGCGGCGTGGTGTGGAATTTTTCCACCGAGGCTTACATCACCACGCTGTTCCAGCGGGATATCTTCGATGGAACCCTCACCTTCACGTCCGACTATCTGCAGATCTATCTGCGCTCGCTGCTCTTTGCCGGGGCCACGACAATCATCTGCCTCGTGCTCGGATTTCCCACCGCCTATTTCATGGCGACGAGGCCCCCGGGACAACGCACGCTCTGGGTGTTCCTGATCACGATTCCCTTCTGGTCGAACCTGCTGGTGCGCACGCTGGCAGTCATGCTGATCATCCGCGACGAGGGGCTGATCAACGGTTTTCTCATCTGGGCGGGTGCGATCGATAAGCCCATCGTCCTTCTTTTCACCAATTTTCGCCGTCATGCTTGGGCTGCTGTACAGCTTCCTGCCCTTCATGGTGCTGCCCATCTATGCCAGCCTCGAGAAGATGGATTTCCGCCTGATAGAAGCGGGCTTCGATCTCTACGCCACGCGGGGGAAGGTCTTGCGCCGGATCATCATTCCGCTGGCCAAACCCGGCATCATTGCCGGCTGCCTGCTCGTCTTCATTCCCGCGATCGGCGCCTATGTCACGCCCTTGGTCCTTGGCGGTGGCAAGCATCTGATGATCGGCGCGCTGATTGCGCTGCAATTCGGCTCCTCGCGCAACTGGCCCCTGGGTTCGGCGATGGCGCTGATCCTGATGGCGGGCGTACTGATTGCGCTGCTCTTCTATGTCCGCTCCACCACCGGCAAGCAGCAGGCGCTTCATGGCTAGCCCGACCTTGACCGGCAATGCCGATCTGGCGAGCGTTGCGGTCGCGAGCGGCAGGCGGCCGCGCAAGGCACTCGATCTCAAATACCAGCCTGGTTTCGGCACGATTGCGATCTGCTGTCTGGTGATGCTTTACGCGCCGATCGTCGTGCTGGTGATTTTCTCGTTCAACGGCGGCACGCAGGTCACGCGCTGGGGCGGCTTCGGCCTTAACTGGTATGTGACCGCGTTCCACAACGAGGGCTTCCACAACGCTGCCCTCACCACGATGAAGATCACTGTCACCGCGACCATCATCTCGACCCTGGTGGCGACGGCGGCGGCACTGGCCACGACCCGGACACGGCGCTGGCCGGGGCAGACCGCCTCCTTCATCGTGATCAACCTGCCGCTGATGGTACCGGAAATCATCACCGCGGTGGCGAGCCTTTCCTTCTTCGCCCTGCTCGCATCCGTCCTGCACATCAATATGGGCCTGGGAAACCTGATCCTCGTCCACACGGTGTTCTGCATACCCTTCGCCTATATGCCGATCCGCGCCCGGCTGGAGGATATGGATCTGACGCTGGAACAGGCGGCGGCCGACCTTTACGCCACCCCCTGGATGGCGTTTCGGCGGGTGACCTTGCCATTGCTGATGCCTGGCATCAGCGCGGGCGCTGCCCTTGCCTTCATCGTCTCCTTCGACGATTTCACCATCACCCAGCTCGTCGCCGGACCCGGCCAGACGACCTTGCCGCTGTTCATCTGGGACCACACCCGCGTACCGCTAACGCCCGAAATCAACTGCATGAGCACCATTCTTTTGGGCATCTCGGTTATCTTTGTGTCAGTATCGTTCCTAATCGCAAGACGGCGTCGCGCCTAACAATTTCAAGAAAATCAGGGAGAGGATCATGAGCACAAGATTGCGTCTTTTCGGCATGGCGGCAGCGGCCGCCATGATGTTCGCGGCACTTCCGGCGATGGCCGGGGGCGAGCTGCATATCTACAACTGGGGCGACTACACCAATCCCAAGCTGATCGAGAAATTCCAGAAGGAAACCGGCATCAAGGTCACCCTCGACAGCTATGACTCGAACGAAACCATGCTGGCCAAGGTGCGCGCCGGCGGCACGGGCTATGACATCGTCGTGCCGTCCGACTACACCGTGAAGATCATGGTCGAGCAGGGCATGCTCGCCGAGACGCATCCCAACCAGATGCCCAACTTCAAGAACGTCAAGCCGCAGTTCGTGAACATCTACTGGGATCCGGGCCGCAATTACACGACTCCGTGGCAGTTCGGCACCACTGCGTTCATGGTCGATACCAGCAAGTTCAAGGGCAACATCGATACATACGCCCTGATGTTCGATCCGCCGGCGGACCTGAAGGGCCGCATCAACATGCTGGATGACGAGATGTCGGTCATTCACGCCGCCGAGCG
>CAZQLF010000249.1:0-5201 GCA_964594035.1 uncultured Rhodospirillaceae bacterium
CCTGGTCTTATAGTGGCGGCTGGGGTTATTACCCGAGCAGCGGTCTGGGGCTGGTTCTGATCATCGTCATCGTTCTGCTCGTCATGGGTCGAATTTAGCCTTGGGCGTAGAAGAAGAACTGGGGCGCAGAAGAAGTGGGCCCGCCCGGAGATGGCCATCCCTGCGGCGGACTTTGTCTTTGAGTTAAGTGCTCTTGCGGAGCGAATTGTTATGAAGCCACTTTCAATCGTGGGCCTCATCCTCATCATTGCCGGTATTGTCGGTCTGGCACTGGGCCATCTGTCGTTTACGACCGAAAAGAAAATCATCGACCTCGGCCCGATTCAGGCGACGACCGAGGAGCGTCACTCGATCCCCATTCCTGATATTGCCGGTGTGGTTGCGGTCGCGGCCGGCGCCATCCTCATGATTGTCGGACAGCGCCAGACCTGACCGCCGTTTGACGAGCGCGTTTGCGTCAGCGTCGCGCGCCCTGCACCTTGCGGGGCGGTGCAGTCTCCTTGCCTGCCTGGTTCAGCTGATCGGCGACGAAGGACCAGTTGACCAGTCTGTCGAGGAAGATGTCGACGAAGTCGGCGCGCTTGTGCTGGTAGTCGAGGTAATAGGCGTGCTCCCAAACATCGCAGGCGAGCAGCGGCGTGTCGCCGTCGACAAACGGATTGTTTGCATTCGGCGTTTTGCGAACTTTCAATTCGACTGATGCAGCGACTAGCCAGGCATAGCCGCTGCCGAACTCCGTGGTTGCCGCTTTCTTGAACTCGGTGTGGAATTGGCCAAGCCCGCCGAACGCGCTGTCGATCTTCTGGGCCAGCACCCCTGACGGTCGCTGGCCGGCATCGGGCGTCATGCAATTCCACAGAAACGTGTGGTTCCAGGTCTGCGCGGCGTTGTTGAAGATGTCGATCTCCTTCTCTTCCTTCGACGTCGCCGTCGCCAGAACGATCGCCTCGAGCCCCTGTTTACCGAAGGGCGTACCCTCGATCAGCTTGTTCAGCTTTTCGACATAGAGGCGATGGTGATGGTTGTGGTGGAACTCGAGGGTGCGCGCCGAGAGGTGCGGTTCAAGGGCCGATTTCGGATAGGGTAGCGGCGGTAACTGGAAAGTCATGTGAATCCTCCTTCGGTACTGGATGGCGACCAACGTCCCTCTGTCGTCGAATCCCTAAAACCCCCTGCCCTCGAAACCCGTCGCCTTCGATGCGGTTCCGCTAAATCTTCGCAACGTTGGCCGGCGCTGCATGGCGGAACCATCCCGCGGAAGGGCACATTCCTTCCCATGCGCGACCAGCTGGTCGGCCGCCTGCAGGAGCGTTATGGGATCGCCAGAGACCGGGCGGAGAAGCAGGTCAAGGACTGGGAGGGGAGGGTATAATCACCCTCCTTCTGGCTCTTGCCAGACGCCCTGACTCTGAGATGATAGGCCGTCGCCCGTGTCCTGGGACTACGGCGGCAGGAGCGAGGGGTGGTTTTTTCAATGTTGCTAGTGGCCGATAATCAGGTCGGATCGGGCAGGCATCAACGCTGGGCGCTTGGCGATATTCCTTGGGCGAGCGTCGATCGAAGCGTCGTTGCGGCCGAGGAAGAACTGCTTCTTCTGGTTGCGTCCGCCTCGTTCGTCGAGATCGCAACCGACATCTATGCCCGTAATCTGCTGGAGCGGTTTTCCGGCGAGGGGGAGGTCGGGGCTTGGCTCGATCGCCACTGGCAGCATGAAGAGCTGCAGCACGGCCGCGCGTTGCGCCGCTATGTCGAGGCGGCGTGGCCGGACTTCGACTGGGCGAAGGTGCACAGCTCGTTCTTCGAACAATACTCCGTCACCTGCAAGGTCGAGGCGCTGGAGCCCACCATGGCGCTGGAGATGGCGTCGCGCTGCGTGGTGGAAATGGGAACGGCAAGCTATTATACGACCCTCAGCCGCGTCAGCCCGGAACCGGTATTGCGCCAGCTCGCAGCCTTCATCGCCGAAGATGAAGTGCGCCACTACAAGCATTTTTACCGCTACTTCTGCCGGTATCGCGATGCGGAAGAACCGGGGCGCGGACGCGTGGCGCTGGCGCTGTGGCGGCGCCTGAAGATGATCCGCGACGACGATGCCTATCTCGCCTTCAAGCACATCTATGAAGCCCGCCACCCGCGAGAACAGGCCGACCGCGCCGTCTATCGCAGGGTGCGCCGGCAGTGCAAGGAACTGGTCACCGGCCACTTCCCGCATGAGATGAGCATCAAGATGCTGCTGAAGCCGCTGGATCTCGCCCCCTCGACCCGGCGCGTTGCGCAAAGCACGTTGGAAGCGCTGGCCCGCCGCCTGGTGGCTTGAGCGTTTCGCTCGCCGGCTATTTCCCTTCGAGCTCAGACATGAGGGCAGCCACATCCTGCTCGGCCGCCGCACCTTCGCGTTCCAGGCCTTCGCGCGTGCCCTGCCGGTTTTCCGCCGGCTGGTTCTGACTCATCTTCCATTTGCCCTCGATCCGCGCGATCAGCATCGCAAAGCCGACGATGCCCTTCAGGCGGGCGCGGATGTAGTCGGACGGCGCATCGCTCACCGCCCAGGGATCGGTGCGCTTGCCTTCATGGCTGTTGGTCAGCCCCGTGACGATGGCCAGCAGTCTTTCATGATCGTCGAAGAACGCGATACGTCCGTAGGCATGCACCGCCACGTAGTTCCAGGTCGGCACGACCTTGCCGTCCGCCTTCTTGGTCGGATACCAGGCGGGGGAGATATAGGCCTCGGGCCCGGCGAAAATGGCGAGCGCCTCGATCTCGCTCTGGCTGTCGCGCCATTGCATGTTGGCGCGGGCGACGTGGCCACGCAGCGTGCCATAGGGCGAAGGATCCGGGTCGTAGAGCAGGGGAATGTGGCTGGCGACCATGCCGGCCGGTGTCATCGTCACCAGGCTCGCGAGCCGGCTGGTACGGATCGCTTCCTGCAGGATATCCAACCGCTCTTCCTTGAAATGCGGCGGCAGGTACATCGTGAAGCCTCATGGTTTGAACGCGATGCCGCGACTGTGGATGCGGCCTGCGCCCCTGACAAGAACAGCATCGCGCGCTGCTGAGGGGCCGCCTCCAGTTGCGAATCATTGTCATTAGCGTTGACCCCGGCGGCGAGACTCTGCTATGGCTTTGCGCCGTTAAGAATTGCTCGCAACTAGCGTCGGCGCGCCCTTGGGAAAACCCGCGGCGCGCCGGGCCGTCCTGGAGGTCTCGATGCGTCGTCTGCGTACGCTGTTGCCGCTTGCGGCGTTTATCTTGTCGCTGGGTTCGTGGACGTTTGTTGCAGATGCCCCGGCGGCTGAGCGGACGCTCACCTTATATAGCGGCCAGCACCCACAGACCGTCGACGCGCTGGTCGCTGATTTCGAAGCAACGACCGGTATCAAGGTGCGCGTCCATGCCGGCGAGGGCCCGGAAGTTGCCAACCAGCTGATCGAGGAGGGGCAGGATTCCCCCGCCGACGTCTATTTCACCGAGAACACGCCCGAGCTGATGCTGCTCGAGGAAAAGGGCGTCCTCGCGGATGTCGCCCCGGAGGCACTAGCCAGCGTGCCGCGGCACTACAGTTCGCCGGCGGGCAAGTGGCTCGCGGTGCTGGCGCGCACCAACGTGCTCGCCTACAACCCCGCCATGATCAAGGAAAGCGATCTCCCGGCTTCGCTGCTCGATTTCGCCAATCCCGCCTGGAAGGACAAGGTGTCGCTTGCGCCGACCGATGCGGATTTCCTGCCGATCGTGGGTGCAGTGATCGCGCTGAAAGGCAAGGACGCGGCGCTTGCCTGGCTGAAAGGCCTGAAGGCCAATGCGCAGATCTTCGACGATGACGAGGCGGTCGCCGCCGCCGTCGAGGGCGGGCGCGTGGCCACGGGCATCGTCAATAACTACTACTGGGACCGGCTGGCCGTGGAGCAGGGTCCCGGCAAAACCCACAGCAAGGTCTACTACTTCAGCAATGGCGATCCCGGTGCGGTGGTGAACATCTCCGCCGTGGCCGTGCTGAGATCGGCTCCGTATCCCGAGGCCGCCCAGAAATTTGCCGCCTATCTCGTCAGCGAACGCGCCCAGCAACTGCTGGCCAGGGGCAAGATCAATTTCGAGTATCCGCTCCGGCCCGGTGTTGCCCCCGATCCAATGCTGAAGCCGTTCGATCAGCTTCAGCCGCCGGCGCTCGACGCCACCAAGCTCGGCGATGATTCGAGCGTCGGTGAGCTTCTGCAGGAGGCCGGATTGCTCTGAGCGACCATTCCGCCAGCATTGGCGTCAGGCTTCGTCCTTTCGCCCTGTCGCGCCAGCGCCCGCCGGCGGGTCTTCTCGCTGCCCCGGCCCTTGCTGGCTTTTTGGTGCTGCTGCCGCTCGGCTCCGTGGCGGTGCAGGCCTTCGATGTCGGCTTGCGCTCGGCCATGCGGCTGCTGTTCCGCCCACTGGTGGGCGAACTGCTTCTCCATACGCTGGCAATTTCTGCCGCAACGGCCTTGAGCTGTGCCGTCATCGGAACCGCGGCAGCCTGGTTCGTCGAACGCACTGATTTGCCTGGGCGCCGTCTCTGGGGCGTGCTCGCGGTTGTACCGCTGGCCATCCCCGCCTTCATCTCGAGCTATGCCTGGGTATCGCTGAGCGCAGCGCTCCAGGATTTCTGGGGCGCGCTGCTGGTGGTGACCAGCGCCTATTTCCCGCTGGTTTATCTTCCGGTGGCAGCAGCACTGCGCGGCATGGATCCGGCGCTGGAGGAGACGGCGCGCTCGCTCGGTTGCGGCCCGTGGCAACGCTTCCACCGTGTGGTCCTTCCGCAGCTTCGCCCGGCTTTGCTGGGTGGCATGCTGCTGGTCACTCTCGATGTCATGGCAGAGTTCGGCGCCTTCGGCCTGCTGCGCTATCGTACTTTCACCACCGAGATCTATGCCGAGTACCGCACCAGCTTCAACGGACCCGGCGCTGCGCTGCTGGCCGGCGTGCTGGTTCTGCTTTGCCTGATCTGCCTCGCCGCGGAGATGAAAGTGCGGGGCGCTGCGCAGTATGGGCGGATCGGCCGTGGCACGCTGCGCCGCTCGGCGCGCTACGAGCTGCGCGAGGCGAAGCCCGTGGTGCTTGTCGGCTTCCTGATCCTGACCGGAACCACCATCGGCGTGCCGCTCGCCACCATCGCCTATTGGCTCCCTCATGAGGGTGCAGCCGCCATCACCCCGGCCCAGGTTTCCCCGGCCGCCCTC
>CAZQLF010000250.1:0-5200 GCA_964594035.1 uncultured Rhodospirillaceae bacterium
GGGGTAAGCGCCGGCAGGCGGCGCAGACCCTCTTCGCTCGCAAGGTCGGTGTGGGCGAGCCCGGCATCGGCAAGCCGTTTGGCAAACTGCTTCGATTCCCGCGCCAGATGCTCGACCAGGATCGCGAGCTGGCGGTATTGCTGGGCAACTAGCTCGCGTCGCTTCATCCACTGGGTGCGGTCGAGGACAGCGAGCATGGCGGCGAGACCCGCTCCCTGCTCGCGTACGACCGGCGGAAAAACGATGTGCGGGGTATTGCCCTGCATCTGGTCGAGCAGGCCGGTTCGTTTGCTCATGATGTGCGGTCCATGATCAGCAGCGGGCAGCGTTCGGCAAGTTCGTAGCTGCCGACGTCTTGCAGACGGGGATTGGTGAAACTGGGCGGCATGGTCTGACGAATCTGCTCGAAGGTCATGAAACTATAGACTTCGCGCGAGCCGCGATAGACGTCGATGGTATCGATCTGTTCAAGCGGCCAACCGGTCGTGGCCGCAAGCTTGGGGCGATCGGGAAATTCGCGTTCGAAAGTGGCGAGAATCAACGCGACGGGAATATTGGGATCGCCGGCCGCCGCCGTCAGGGCCATGGCAAGGCGCCATTTGAAGGCATGGAAATTGCGGATCGCACCATCGCGCACAGCCTTCAGCACGGTGGGCAGCGTCTCGGCGCGATCCGGTGCCTTGAACAGGCGCAGCACGAGACGGCCGCCTGGCTGTAGCACCCGCGCCAGCTGGGCGTAAAGCTGTTGCTGACCTTCGGGGCAAGTCAGGGCACTGAGACACCCGTCGCCGATCGCAGCCGTGAACGCAGCCACGGGAAAAGGCATCGCTAGCCAGTTGCCCTTGACCGCGCGCCGATGCGGCCCATCGCCGGGCCACACCGCGGCGATCATCAGTTCGCTGCTGTCGAGAGCGGTGACATCGCGCCCCGCATTCGCCAGCTCCGGGGTCACGCCCAGAAGCAGGACCCGCTCGTCATGGCCGGCGATTGCCCCGGCCACGGCGCCGACGACCTCGTCATTCGGGCGCAGAGGGGGCGTGTATTGAGCCCAGCGGCGATGGAAGTTCTCCCAATGACTGTTGCCCAAGCGTCCCCCCGAATTGCGCGCGGCGAAGGGCCAGTCTTATCGGGGCGGGGAAGGGTTGTCGAGACGGCGGGATGGGATGAAGAGGGCCCCGCCCGCGCCCACCCTGCATTCGTCATGCTCGGCCTTGAGCCGAGCATCCACGACTTGCTTTCTTGCTGGGGAAGATGGATGGCCGGGTCAAGCCCGGCCATGACGATTGAAGGGAACGGGTGAGGGAACAGAGCGGTCTGCTTCTCCCTCGGGGGCAGAAACTACGAACCCAGCTGGTCGATCGCGCGTTTGAGGTCGGCGAGCTGATAAGGCTTGCCGAGATGAATTAGACCGCTGCCGGCATCGCCGTCAGCGGAACTCGCGCCCTGGACTGAGCCGGTTGCCATGATGACCTTCACCGCAGGCCGCAGGCGGCGGATTTCGCGCACCAGCGCACGGCCGTCCATATCCGGCAGGCCGATATCGGCGATGATGAGCGCGAGACCGGGATTGTTGCGGAACAGCGCAAGAGCCTCCGCCCCGTTGGCCGCCTGTTCGGCGCCGAGGCCGAGCTGGGTCAGCATGTCCATGGTCGACATGGCGACCAGCCCGTCATCTTCCACGAGAAGCACCGTGGCGGCCGGCAGGGACGCCGATGCCTGAGGCACGGTGACGATGATAGGTGTATCGACAACCGGCGCCTCGGGAGCAGGTTGGGCGATCGCCTCGCCCGGTGTTCCGCCAAGAACCAGGCGCAGCTTGCGGCCCAGTTCCTCGATGCCATAGGGCTTGCTCAGGAGATGCACGCCGGGATCGAGGCGGCCGTGATGGATCACGGCATTCTCCGTGTAGCCCGATGTGTAGAGCACGAAAAGGCCGGGCAGCAGGGCCGCCGCCTGGCGGGCGAGCTCGCGGCTGTCGACGGCGCCCGGCATCACCACATCGGTGAACAGAAGATCGACCTTCATGCCGCCCTTCAGCAGATCGAGCGCCTGCTCGCCGTCATCGGCGGTCGACACCTGATAGCCAAGCTGGCGCAGCATATCGACGGCAGTCTGGCGCACGGCGGCATCGTCCTCTACCACCATGATGCGTTCATTGCCGCCGACCGCCGCACGGCCGTTGACGCCATTCAGCTCCGCTTCGGCGCGGCGTTCGCGTGGCAGATAGAGCTTCACCGACGTGCCCTGGCCGGGCTCGCTGTAGATCTTCACATGGCCGCCGGACTGCTTCATCAGGCCCCAGACCATGCTGAGGCCAAGCCCCGTGCCCTTGCCCTCGGGCTTGGTGGTGAAGAAGGGTTCAAAGGCCTTGGCGATAACGTCGGGCATCATACCGGTGCCGGTATCGGTGACCGCCAGCATCACATACTGGCCCGGCGACACGTCCGTATGCTCGGCAGCGTAAGCATCGTCGAGGAAGGCGTTGCCCACCTCGATGGTCAGCTTGCCGCCATCCGGCATGGCGTCGCGGGCGTTGATGGCGAGATTGAGGATAGCGCTTTCCAGCTGCGTGGGATCGACCAGCGTGTTCCACAACCCGCCGGCGATGGAGGATTCGATCAGGATTTCCCCACCCAGGGTGCGCTGGAGCAGGTCGGTCATCCCCTGGATGAGCCGCCCGGGATTGATCGGCACCGGGTTCAGCGGCTGGCGGCGGGCAAAGGCAAGCAACTGGCGCGTCAGCTGCGCGCCGCGCTGGGCGGCCAGTATCGCCGAGCGGGCGCGGGTCAGCAGTGCGGGCGCATCCTTCACGGCGGTGATCACGAATTCGACGTTGCCGATGATCACCTGGAGCAGGTTGTTGAAGTCGTGAGCCACGCCGCCGGTGAGCTGGCCGATGGATTCCATCTTCTGCGCCTGGCGCAGGCCCGCCTCGGTGCGCAGCCGCTGGGTGATGTCCTTGCAGGTGACGATGAAGCCGCCCTGCGGCATGGCGTTGCGGTAGACCTCGAGATCGCGTTTGTCGACCGTGATGCGCCGCACCACGCCGCCTTCGAAGGCGCCTTCCGCCGCAAACTCGCCATCGACGAAGATGCGTTCGCTCCGGTCGGCTTCCGCCGCGAGAAACTCGGCGAGTTGCGCCCCCGGCCGCGCCAGGCTCGTTGAAAACTTCATCAGCCGGAAGAAGCGCTGGTTGGCGGCCGTGAGCTTTCCATCGGGGCCGAAGGCCACGACACCCTCGCGTACATTGTCGAGGGTTCCCTGCAGCAGCCCGGCCTGCTCGCGGATGTTGCGCTCGGCGATGCCGAGCTGGCCGATGCCGCGGTGGATCATGACGGCAGCAATGATCAGTGCGACCAGCACAACGGCGCCGCCGACCCCGCCGATGATCAGGTTCACGCGGTCCCAGAAATAGATATCGTTGCGGTTGGCGCTGACGATTTCGCTTTCCTGCTGCACCAGGGTGCGGATGGTGTCGCGGATCTGATCCATCGCCTGTTTGCCGATATCGGTCAGGACGATCTTGACGGCCGCATCGAAGCCCTCGTTCTCGGCGACCTCAACCGACTTGGCGAGTTCGAAGAGCTTGACGTGGATGGCGCCGCGCAGGCGCTCGGCGACGTCGGTCTCGGCCGGCGTATTGGTCAGCAGCGCCCGCAGACTGTCGAAGGCGGTGGGGATCGCGGTGATCGCCGCGCGGTAGGGCGCCAGGTACTGCTCCTGGCGGGTGAGGATATAGCCGCGCTGGCCGGTTTCGGCGTCCTGCACCTCCGTCAGCAGCAGCTCGGCCGCTTCCATGACCGCAACGCTGTGCTGGGCAAGCTTGCGGCTGACCGAGGACGAGCTGGTGGCGTGCCAGACGACGCCGGCACAGATGGCCAGCAAGAGGATCAGCAGGATCAACCCCCCGAGAAGAGTCCTGCTTGCCCGCTGCATCCTGGTATTCCGCCTGTGTCTCGCCGTGCCCGATTAGATACGGGTTGCCCATCCGGGGCAAAGCCTCGTTCTCGAGCGCAGCCAGATTTCCAATGCGATTCAACCAGACGGCTGGCCATGCGTTGTTGCCGGGGCGCGAAGCCGGGCCGCGTTGGCCGTCGATTGGGCTGGCGCCAAACCCCGGCGTCTCAGTGCTTTCACCGGTTTTTCAATACGATAGAGGTTGGTGTGCCACGGATGAGGGGGCGTTGACCGCTTGCAGCTTTGCGTTCGGGCTCGCTCAATAGGCTGCCCGCACAGGGCGCCCTAAACAGTCCGAGGGGGACATCATCATGCCGGTTCGTTATGGAGCGATCGCAGTCTCGATCGCAGCGACCCTTCTGCTCGCCGCCTGCGGGAAATCGGTTTCAGGCAGCACCTATGCCGATGCCAGCAAGACGTTCAAGATCGAATTCCAGTCCGGCGGCAAAGCAATCGTCTCGATTGGGGGCCAGCCCGCCGACTGCACGTATGAGGAAAAGGACAAGTCGATTACGCTGACCAGCGCGGGGCAACCGGCCGTGTTTACGATGAACGACGACGGCTCTTTGACTGGTCCGGCCGGCGGAATGCTCGGCGGCACGTTGACCAAGCAGTAACAGCAGCAGACCAAGGTGGCGCGCTGCCAGCGTCTGATCGCCTCACGTTGAATCAGCGTGAGGCGTGAATAGCCGCTCATTCAAATAGGCGTGTCGCCCATCTCAGCAACGCCGCAATGTCTGCAATCGCGAACGGCGTTACGATAACAACCACCAGCACGAAATCGCGCGCTATATGCGCCGCCGTCATCAATCGGTCCTACTCGCCAGCCCGCCAATCAACCTTTCATCATCAGACCCTGTTCCGTCTTGTGGCGGCGGCCCTAAAATTGCCGCCTGAAGCCGCAGACATGGCCGGGCGACTTGTACCGAGGGGACAAAACATGGGCGACCAGGCTGGAGCGCGCCGCACGCTGATCAGGGGTGGCTGGATCGTTGCCTTCGATGGCAGCGAACATCGCATCCTGCGCGACGGCGTCGTGGTGCTTGAGGGCGGCAAAATCGCCTTCGTCGGCAAGCACTATGGCGGATCAGTCGACGAGACCATCGATGAGGTTATCGACGCTGGCGGCGATCTCGTCATTCCCGGCCTGATCAATACCAACGTCCATGTCGGCTCGCAGGCGGGCGATCCCATGATCAACGAATGTGGGCAGCGTGACCTTTTCCACCCCGGCTTTCTCAAA
>CAZQLF010000251.1:0-5198 GCA_964594035.1 uncultured Rhodospirillaceae bacterium
CCCCATTTGGATAAGCTTGCCGCGATAGGGCGTCGGAACCCTCCACTGGGTTTAGGCATGGGGTTGAGCGGCGATTTCGAAATCGCCGTGGCGCATGGCGCGACCCTTGTGAGGGTGGGTAGCGCGATCTTCGGCGAGCGCAAGGCCTCGCTTTCCGTCTGAGCGGGCGTCCGACGGCTCGGCTTGACACTCCGGCCGCGCCGCCGTTAAACCGCCGCTATGCCATCTGCGCCGGATAATACGAAAACGAACGCTGCCAGCGGGCAAACGGGCCTGGTCCGCGCCTATTGTGCCGATGCCGAGAAGTTCCTCTACCAGGACCGTCTCGATGAAGCGAAAGCCGCTGTGCAGAACGCACTGCGGTTGGCGCCGCGCGATCCCGCGGCGCTGAACATCCTGGGTGTGATCGCACTTCAGCGCGGCGAGTTGGAGTCGGCGATCAAGACGATTGGCCAGGCAGTGAAGATCAGGCCCGACGCCGCCGATCCGCGCCACTTCCTG
The DNA here is from genome assembly GCA_964594035.1 of uncultured Rhodospirillaceae bacterium. Classification (GTDB taxonomy): domain Bacteria; phylum Pseudomonadota; class Alphaproteobacteria; order Dongiales; family Dongiaceae; genus DASXQK01. The sequence goes on from CAZQLF010000251.1 coordinate 502, forward strand.
GGGCTGGCCTATGAACATATGGGCCGGTTCGACGAAGCCATTGCATCGTTTCAGGCTGCCCTCGCCCTGCAACCTGGGCTGGCCGACACCCTCGGCGAGCTGGCAAAGATCTTCGGGTTCCTCGGCCGGCGCCAGGACGCCGTGGAAACGCAGCTTCGGTTTGTCGAGGTCGATCCGGGCAACGTCGCGCCCTATGCGGCGCTGGCGGAGCTGTCGCCCTCGTCGTTGACGGACGATCATGTGCAATCATTGCGCCGGATGGCCGTGGATGAAACGGCGCACATGCGCACGCGTGCAGCCGCGAATTTCGCCCTCGCCGCGCTGCATGAATCGCGCCGCGAGTTCGATCAGGAATTCGACTGCCTCAAGACGGGCAATGATCTGATGCACGCCAGTTTTACCGGTGCCGACGACACTCCCGTGTCAATCATGCCTCAGATGAAGCGTCCGAAATTCATGCCGGCGGACCAGGCGCTGCAGCAAATGGGCGAAGTCCGCGCCTTCGCCGAGACGATGTTCGATTCGGAGTTCCTTCGCCGCTTCACCGGCGGCGGCCATCCGTCGAACCTTCCGATTTTCATCGTGGGTATGCCGCGTTCCGGCAGCAGCCTGATCGAGCAAATCCTGTCCAGCCATCCTGCTGTCTATGGGGCGGGTGAAATCAATACCTTTCACGAAACCTGCATTAACGGACAGTGGCCCTTCGACGGATATTGGCGCCGGGATGCGCTGGGCGCCATGGCGCCGAGTGAACCGCAGCCGCGCCATTTCCGCATTTTGGGCTCCAACTATGTGAAGGCAATCCGGCGGCTTGCGCCAAGGGCGCAGCACATCATCAACAAGATGCCCGGACTGTTCATGCATATCGGCATGATTCATCTCTGTCTGCCGAACGCGATCATCCTTCATTCGGTGCGCGATCCCGTCGACACATGTCTTGGCTGCTACAAGCGCATGTTCAGCACGGGCAACGTAACAACCTACAACCTTGAGCTGCTCGGCAGGCATTACCAGGAATATCGCCGCGTCATGGCTCACTGGCAGCGCGTACTGCCGGGGCGCGTCGTCGATATCGTGTATGAAGAGCTGGTGCGCGACCCGGAAGGCCAGATTCGCCAGCTGCTGGAGGTGTGCAGACTGCCGTGGGACGATCGCTGCCTCAGGCCCCACGAAAATCCGAAACCGGTGCATACTTCCAGCCAGCTGCAGGTTCGTTCCCCGATCCACAGCACGTCGATCGAGCCCTGGCGGCGCTATGAGCGGCACCTGGGACCGTTGTTCACGTCGCTCGGTCCCTATGCGCCGCAAGAGGCGCGCGCCTCGTCGCAGGACTAGCCGGCGCCCTCCCCCAGCGCCGCGGCAAGCGGCGCCAGCTGCCGCTCAAACCGGCGCCAGCGGCCGACCGACGAACCATAGAGCGGACGGCGAACCTGGGCCTGGCTCTGGGTGACAACGGGACGGCGCGTTTCGTGAAAGCGCAAACAGCGCTCATCCCAGTCGAGCCCGCAATACGACAGCAGCCGCCGAACTTCGCCCGACAGGTCGTTCACCAACGCCTCGTAGTCGACCTCTAAAATTCGCTTCGCCGGCAAGACGCGCCGCCATTGCTCCATCAGGGCGCGGTAGGCGCGATAGCGCCGGCCCAGCTCCCCCAGGTCATAGGAAAACGGCTGCCGCTCGCCGAAGTCGTTCTCAAAACAGGAGAAGCAGGTATCCATCGCCTCGCGGCGGACGTGGATGATCGCCGCACGCGGCAGTATCAGATGGATGAGGCCCAGATGCCGGTAATTGGCTGGCAACTTGTCGACGACATGCGCTGCCTCGGTCGACAGAATACAGAGGCGCGCGGCGACATCGTCCCCCAATGCTGCGAGGGACGGCACGTCCTCTCCGGCCAGCGAATCCGGATAGGCGGCGCCAGGCTTGGACAGCTTTCGTGCCATGTCACCAATATCCGTTCGCTCGCCCGCACCGTATACGCGCGAATGGCTGGCCAGAATCTGCTCCACCAGCGTTGTGCCCGAACGAGGGAACCCGACGACAAAGATCGGAAGGTGCGAGAGCGAGCCTTGTCCGGCGTACCGGGCGAACAATGAGGAGTCAAAAACCCGCCGGATGGCCCAATCGCGATTGTCGGCGGCGCTTTCATCGAATTGGATCGCGCCGCGCCGGGCCGTGTTCGCCGCCAGCAAATGCGAAAACGCCGCATCGTCACGGCCGATATCGGCCAGGGCTTTGTAAAGCGCCAAGTGGAGTGCCACCCCGTCATCCAGGCTGAGGCGCTGAGGCTCGGCCAGCAGGCGTTCCATGGCAGTGATGCGCTGATCGTCCGTTGTGAAACGATGGATCTGCGACAGGTCGTAGTAGGGAACGCCCCAACCGGGCCGAGTCGCGATCGCCGCTTCGAGGCTCTCTCTGGCAGGATCGAAGTTGCCGGCGGCTACATGCAGCCGGCCGAGCGCGTGATGCAGCGCTGCATCATCTGGACGCTGCTCCACCGCCTTTGTCAGTAGCGCTATCGCTTCCTCCTGCTCGCCGCGCTCCTGCAGCGCCTGGGCCAGAAGGCAAAGCGCCTCGCTGAAATCCGGCCGCTGGCGCACCACATGGCGCAGCCGCTCGATCGCCGAATCATGCTGGGCCAGCTTCAGGTGAAGGGCGCCGAGGTTGAAGGCTGCCTCCACCATCCCCGGTCTTAGCGCCAGTGCCTGGGAGAAGCAGGTGGCCGCCTGCTTGTGGTGTCCGGGGCGGAGAGCACGCGCCCGAGGTTGTTGTGCGCTTCGGGACTGCGGGGATCGCCGGCGACAGCACGGCGAAACAGGTCTTCGGCTTCGGCGAAGGCTCCGCGGTTGGCCTGGATGATGGCAAGATGCTGCAGAGCCGTCAGATTGCCGGGCTCGCTCGTCAGCATCGCGCGGAAAAGCTGCTCCGCCTCGGCAACCCGGCCAGCCTGATGCAGCGCGATCGCCTGGGCCAGCGCCGCTGACGCCGGCAGCGCCATCAGTTGGCGGCCGGCAGAACTGTCAGACGATCACCCGGTCCCGCACCCGCAAGCAGCGACAGAAGATCATCGCGCGCCAGCACAATGCAGCCGGCGGTGGGGCTTAAATCCGGCCGTGCCACGTGCAGGAACACCGCACTGCCGGCGCCGGGACCCACCGGATCGTCGTTATGGCCCGGCACCACGTCAAGGTCGTAGATCTCATCTCCGCGCCACAGCCGCTCATACCGCGCGCGATAGGGCAGATTGACCGGCCGGTTGTACAGGACATCGCCCGGATCGTCGCACCAGCCATCGCTCGGCAAGAGCGGGCGAAGAGACAGGCCCGTTGGCGGCGGCCGCAGGCGGTCCGGGCGATACAGCAGATAACGGAAAGCAAAGCGGCCGACAGGCGTGGCGCCGTCGCCTTCGCGTTTGCTTTCGATCGTGCCGGCCGGACCCATAGCGGCGCGCATGACCTTCTCGCCCCAGCGCGCTTCCCCCTTCGCAGAGACGATCAGATCCATGCCGCGATCCTCGTTGAGTCGGAGACCAGCGCCTCAGAACATGTGGCCAAAGCGCGCGGCCTTGGTTTCCAGATAGCTTTCGTTGTGGCGATTGGCGGGAAAGACATGCGGCACGCGCTCGACCACCTCGATGCCGGAACGGGCCAGGCCCGCGACCTTCTCGGGGTTGTTGGTCATCAGCCGCACAGCGGAAAAGCCGAGCTGGCGAAGCATTTCGGCGGCCGGCAGATAGATGCGCTCATCGGCCTCGAATCCGAGCTGCAGGTTCGCCTCTACCGTGTCGGATCCTTGATCCTGCAGGCGATAGGCGCGCAGCTTGTTGACCAGTCCGATGCCGCGGCCCTCCTGCGCCAGGTAGAGCAGCACGCCGCTGCCCCGGCGCGCGATCTCGGCAATGGCGCCTTGCAGCTGGTCGCCGCAGTCGCAGCGCAGGCTGCCCAGAAGATCGCCGGTGAGGCACGCCGAGTGCAGCCGGGCCAGCACCGGTTGGCCATCGACCGGCTCGCCGATGATGATGGCGAGATGCTCGGCGCCGCCATCGGCGGGCCGGAAGGCGATGATCCGTGTTTTTTCCGCACCGGCCAGCGGCACGCTCGCCTCGCTGACGGCACTCATGCTGCGCGCGGCGATGCTCTCGTAGCCGGCAATGTCGCCGACGCCCACGGTCAGGATGTCTTCGTTGCGCGCGATCTCGGCCGTGCGCGCCGTCGGCAGCATGCCCAGCACCACGGCGGGCAGCAGGCGGGCGAACTTGGCAAGGTCGATCGCCGCCGGCGCATAGGCTGCCACTTCGCCGCCGGGAACGACGCGGAAGCGGTGAAAGGATGTTGTGGGGCTGTCGGCGACGGGATCGGCGAGCTGGCGCAAGCTATCGGCTTCGCTGGCCGCATTGACGGCCAGGGTGGCGATTGCCGAGCTGCCCGCGGCTTCCGCCGGTGTCAGCAGGCCGAGTGCACTTGCCCGCTGGGCCGTCAGTGCCAAGGAAGCGGAGCCGCCGCAGAGCACCAGTAAGCGCCCCAATTGCTCGCGCTCGGCGGTCTCGGCCGCAAGGACCACAGCCACCGCCGCGCCATCGCCCACGATCACCGGCGAGCCCCGGCGCAGCTCGGCGATGGCGCGATCAACCGCCATCAGCGATCGCCGTCCGGGAACCGTCTTGTGCTGAGCCAGCGAATCGGGCATCGGCCCTATTG
>CAZQLF010000252.1:0-5192 GCA_964594035.1 uncultured Rhodospirillaceae bacterium
GGAGCTCGACTATGGCCACCCGAGACCGGCCGATCGACGCAAGCGGGTGCTGGTGGCGGGCGGCGGACCAGCCGGGATGAAGGCCGCGGCCGTCGCCGCCGAGCGCGGCCATGACGTCACCCTCTACGAGGCGTCGGACAGGCTGGGCGGCCAGGCGCTGCTCGCCCAGCAGCTTCCCGGGCGGGCCGAATTCGGCGGCATCGTTACCAACCTGACACGCGAGATGGAACTGGCCGGGGTCAAGGTGATCCGCAACACGCCGGTCAATCGGGACTTGCTGCAGAAGAGCCAGCCAGATGCGATCGTGCTCGCCACCGGGGCCAAGCCCTATCGCCCCGCGATCGAAGGCGCTGACAGCGCCCATGTCGTGGACGTCTGGCAGCTATTGCGGGAAGAAGCGAATGTCGGCAGCTCGGTCCTGATCGCCGACTGGCGCTGCGACTGGATCGGTCTCGGCATCGCAGAGCGGCTCGCCCGCGCCGGCTGTCGGGTTCGCCTTGCCGTTGCCGGCTATGTCGCCGGCCAGCGGGTCCAGCAATATGTGCGCGATCAGTGGAACGGAACGCTGCACAAGCTGGGGGTGGAGATCATTCCCTATGCCCGGCTCTACGGTGCCGATGGCGATACGGTCTATCTCCAGCATATGAGCAGCGGCGAGCCGATCGTGTGCGAAGGCATCGATACGCTCGTCCTGGCGCTTGGCCATGAGCAGGAGACGAAGACGGTGAGCGAGCTGGAGGACTGGACCGGCGAGCTTCACCGCATCGGCGATTGCGTCGCGCCACGCACGGCGGAAGAAGCCGTGCTGGAAGGGCTCAAGGTGGGTGCGGCGATTTAGCCGCAGGCGAAGCTACTACTCGTTCGTCGTGCCCGGGGCCGCCTAGCGGAGCCCGGGCATCCACGACTTGGCAAGCGAAGAAAGAAGCCGTGGATGCCCGCGTTCGCGGGCATGACGGTAGAGGTGACCGCGCTTACGTTCCCAGCACGCGGTGCGGGCGATAGGGTTCCTCCAGCGCCGAGACATCGCCGATCTCGAACACCAGGCCGAGCGCCTCGACTGCGTCCTTCAGGTGGCCCGGCTTGGTGGCGCCGATGATGGGCGCGGTGATGCCGGGGCGGCTGGCGACCCAGGCCAGTGCGACTTGCGCAGGCTTGACGCTGAGCTGGGCTGCGATCTGCTTCACCCGCTCGACGACGGCGAAATCCTCCGGCTCGAAATACATGCTCTGGGCGAAGTCATCGACCTTGGCTCGCGTGGTCTCGCCCTGCTTGCCCTGGGCGACGCGGTTGCCGGCAAGAAATCCACGGGCCAGCGGGCTCCACGGGATGATGCCGACGCCCTCGGCGCGGCAGAGCGGGATCATCTCGCGCTCCTCCTCGCGATAGACCAGGTTGTAGTGGTTCTGCATGGAAACGAAACGCGCCCAGCCATGCATCTGCGACACGTGCAGGGCCTTGCTGAAATGCCAGGCCGGCATGCTGGAGGCGCCGATATAGCGCACCTTGCCGGCGCGCACGAGATCGTTCAACGCCTCAAGCGTCTCCTCGATGGGCGTGTCATGGTCCCAGCGGTGGATCTGGTAGAGATCGACGTAATCGGTGCCGAGCCGCCGCAGCGAGGCGTCGATCGAATCCATGATGTGCTTGCGCGACAGGCCGCGATCGTTCGGCAGATCGCTCATCTTGGAATTCACCTTGGTGGCGACGATCACATCGGTGCGCCTGACCCCGAATTCGCGCAGCGCATTGCCCAGCACCGTCTCGCTGGCGCCCAGCGAATAGACATCGGCGGTATCGAAGAAGTTGATGCCCAGATCGAGCGCCTCGCGGATGAAGGGGAAGGCCTGCTCCTGGTCCAGCACCCAGGCACGCCACTGCGAGGAGCCATAGCTCATGCAGCCGAGGCAGAGACGCGAGACCTTGAGGCCGGTATTGCCGAGGCGAACATGGTCCATGGTGGGATTCCTCGTGCTGGGGTTCAGCGGCCAGCGATCATAGGAGCTCGGCCGTTGGCGGAGGAGTGAAATGCGCGCATGCCTTATCTGTTGGCCGCGCCGCTGCTCCACTCTAGGCTGAAGCTGGCATCAATCCGGGGATTACCACCATGAACATGGATCGTCTGCTGACTTGGCATAACGGGCAGAAGACCCAGCCGACCTTCTCGGCGGGCGAGATGACGCGCCGCCAGGACAATCTGCGCCGGCACCTGGTCGAGGCGAAGCTCGATGCGGCGCTCCTGACGTCGTATCACAACATCAATTACTTCTCGGATTTCCTCTATTGCTACTTCGGCCGGCGCTACGGCTTCGTCGTCACGGCCAAGAAGGCGATCTCGATCAGCGCCGGCATCGATGGCGGCCAGCCCTATCGGCGCACCTTCGGCGACAACATCACTTATACCGATTGGCGCCGGGACAATTTCTTCTTCGCGCTCCAGAACGAGCTCAAGGGCTGCAAGCGCATCGGCATCGAGTTCGACCATCTCAATCTTGACTACCATCGCCTGTTGAAGGAAGCACTACCGGGCGTCGAGATGGTCGATATCGGAGCATCCACCATGTGGATGCGCACCATCAAATCGGCGGAGGAGGTCGCCCTCATCCGCAACGGGGCGCGCATCGCCGATCTCGGCGGGGCGGCTTGCGTCGATGCGATACAGGCCGGCGCCGGCGAGCATGAAGTGGCGCTGGCTTCAACAAGCGCCATGGTGCGCGAGATCGCCCGCACCTACCCCCATGCCGAGCTGATGGACACGTGGACCTGGTTTCAATCGGGCATCAATACCGATGGCGCCCACAACCCCGTCACTTCGCGCAGGCTCAAGCCCGGCGACATTTTGAGCCTCAACTGTTTTCCCATGATCGCGGGCTATTACACCGCGCTCGAGCGCACGCTGTTCTGCGAGCGTGCCAGCGACGCGCACCTGAAGCTCTGGGAGTTCAACTGCGAGGTCCATCGCCGGGGCATCGCGCTGATCAGGACCGGTGCGCGCTGTTGCGACATTGCGACCGAGCTCAATGAAATGTATCGCAGCAAGGATCTGCTGAAATACCGCTCCTTCGGCTACGGCCATTCCTTCGGGGTGCTCTGCCACTACTACGGCCGCGAGGCCGGGGTCGAGCTGCGCGAGGATATCGAGACGGTGCTGAAGCCCGGCATGGTGGTCTCGATGGAGCCGATGATCATGTTGCCCGAAGGGGCGCCCGGCGCCGGCGGCTATCGCGAGCACGACATTCTGGTATTGAGCGAGAAGGGTGCGGAGAACATCACCAAGTTCCCCTTCGGCCCGGCGCACAACATCGTGGGGAAGAAGTAGGGCCTAAATCTCGACCGTGAAATTCACCGCGCCGATGCCGGCGAGCTCGTAGCGGAAGCGACCTGATTCCTTCGGGAACTTCGTCGTCACCAGGCTTCCCGTCAGCACGATGTCGCCGGCTTTCAGGCTGCGGCCATCGGCGATCAGGCGATTGGCAAGCCAGGCGAGCGGCACGAAGGGATGGCCCAGCACATCGCGGCCATGGCCGCTATCGATCTCCTTGCCGTCGATGAAAAGCACGCCCTTCGCTTCGGCGAGATCGGGCCAGCGCGGACGAAACTCGTCCAGCACCGCGCCCGCACTCCACGAGTTATCGGCGATGAGGGAAAGTACATCGAGGTTCTTGTAGTCGGCGCTGCGGTCATCGACCACTTCGACAGCCGCACAGACGCCATCGACCGCGCGGCCGACGGTCTCCGCGTCGTACGGCTTGCCCACGGCGGGCAGGTCGCGGGCAAGCCGGACCCCGACCTCGAACTCCACGCCGAGGCGCCCGTAATCGCCTGCCTTGAGCGCCGCACCCGATTTCTTCACCCGATCGGCGAACAACACGCCGGCGAGCGGCTGGTCGATCTTGCACATCTGCTGCATGCGCAGCGACGTGAGCCCGATCTTGTAGCCCGCGGCCTTGCCATGGGCCTCGCGCAGCAGCGCCACATATTCGCGCTGCACCGCATAGGCGCTCGCCAGATCGCCAACGCCGCATTGCGGCCCCAGATTGTGGAAAGGCGTGCCGTTGCGATGCTCGTCGAACAGCTGGCGCCCGACGTCTCCCCTCGTCAGCATCGCTCAGATATCCAGATTGGCGACGTTCAGCGCGTTGTTCTGGATGAAGTCGCGGCGCGGTTCGACCACATCGCCCATCAGGGTGGAGAAGATCTCCTCCGCCTCGTCGACATGGCTGACCTTGACCTGCAGCAGCGAGCGCGCCTGCGGGTCCAGCGTCGTTTCCCAGAGCTGTTCCGGGTTCATCTCGCCCAGGCCCTTGTAGCGCTGCACCGTCACGCCCTTGCGGCCCTGCTCCATGATGGCTTCCACCAGCGAGAGCGGGCCGGTGATGGTAATCTCCTTGTCCTTGGTCTTCAGCTTGCCGCGATGGGCATAGATCTGTTGCAGCTCGCGCGTCATGGCATCGAGGCGGTGGCTCTCGGCGGAGCGGATCAGCGGCCCATCGATGACATGGCGGCGCGTCACGCCGCGCAGCCGCCGGCTGAAGGATAGTCCGCCATCCTCTTCCGCCGCACCCTCCCAGCCGCGGCTTTCGGCGGGGGAAATCGCATCGAGGCGCTGAGCGATATATTCCGCCGCCTGCCTGGCCCGCTCGCGGTCGGGAATGATCTCGGGGTTGAGCGCGCCGGCAATGGCCGCCTGCTCCACCACATCGGCGCTGCCCACCTTGCGGATCAGCGGCTGCATATAGATGCGGCAGAGATTGGCGCGTTCGATCAGCTGGCGCAGATCGTTGCCGGCGCGCTGCGAGCCGTCGCCCAGGGCAAAGACGGCGCCCTCGATGCCGGCATCGATCAGATAGCCTTCCAGGGCGCGATCGTCCTTCAGATAGCGCTCGGAACTGCTCTTCTTGGCGCGGTAAAGCGGCGGCTGGGCGATATAGAGATAGCCCTTCTCGATCAGCGCCGACATCTGGCGATAGAAGAAGGTGAGTAGCAATGTGCGGATATGGGAGCCGTCCACATCGGCGTCGGTCATGATGATGATACGGTGGTAGCGCGCCTTGTTGACGTCGAAATCCTCGGTGCCGATGCCGGTGCCCAATGCGGCGATCAGGGTGCCGATTTCGGCCGAGCCCAGCATCTTGTCGGTGCGCGCGCGCTCGACATTCAGGATCTTGCCGCGCAGCGGCAGGATCGCCTGGTTC
>CAZQLF010000253.1:0-5182 GCA_964594035.1 uncultured Rhodospirillaceae bacterium
CAGGGGTGTTCAGATGAAATGGCAGAGAAAAGAACAGCTTCCGTTGCACAAAAAAGGCCAAATTATCATCGCTGCACAGAGCAAGAAGTCCAAGGGCTTCCAATATGCTGTTGTATATTACTATAAGCCAATGAAGATTTGGTACGGTGGCGCGGGTCTTAAAGTAAGAACCGACGATATTGAATGGTGGGCCGACATACCGGCGCCCGAGCCTGTAGGCCGAAGAAAAGTCGCTCGTTAGCCCAGGCTGAAAGTGTCTCTGGACGAATTTCCCAACCACAATCGGATTGCGGATTCGGAGACGATGTTTGCCTTGAAATCGTAGAAGTGCGAAGCGCGGCGGCGAAGGTGGCCGTTAATACGGTTCGCCAGGAACTGAAAAAACTCAGCTCGATCGAGCGCGCGGTTTCCATCTGCTTCAGAGCGGAGCCGGCAGAGATTACCTTGGAATTCTCATAGTCCAGCGGCACCACCAAACCAGTAATGCCACAACCTGGTTAAGTATTTTTTGGGTATTTTCCCGCAAAACTGGTCGCTAGGCCAACCTTAGCGGCATGTCTCAAAAAACCAGGGAGGATTTCATGCCTAATGTACTCGCAGCAGGTAATTGGGATCTTCGGCAGAAGATTGATCGCGCCACTGGGTTTGTGTTGAAGCCAACCGGGCCGCTTGAACTCAATGCTTGCGAGAAGCCAATACGGGTCGAGGTGTGGCTTACGCAGAAAACTACCGGTGCCGTGCAAATGACATACCAGGAGGATTTCCCCGATCCGATTCCTAATCCGTTTAAGTGGGTCGCAGACGACCAATATTTTCCACCCTCCTTTACCGGGGGACTTTTCAAGCCAGGATGGGCATTGGGAACAGCCGTTGCGATCGTGAAGAAGGGCAACGTTCAAAGTTACTATTGGTGGCTTGAAGAAGTTGAGCTCATCTACTAGCCCCTTGCGTGCAGTTACCCAACCACAACCTGGTTGCGGATGCGGAGACGACATTTCCTTTGAGCTGGTAAAAGTGCAGCGCGTTGGAGGCGGTAGTGACGGCCTCGTCGATGCGCCCTGAAGCCTTGAGCACCTGCGCCAGGTCCAGCAGCGCATCAGCTTTGTAGTTCACAAAGTCGGTGGCCTGCGCCAGCGCAACTGCCTCCCGCGCGAGCGCTTCTGCTTCCTGCATCTGGCCACGCCGTGACAGCAGCCGAGCCCGGATACTGCGCCAGAGGATCTGCGAGAGCAGATCACCGCGGGCAGCGAGCTTGGCACTCACATTTGTGTACTCCTCTGCTTCCTTGTCGCGCCCCTGTTCGAGAAGCGAGCGCGCCAGGAACGCCGCAGTGGTCGGCAGAAACGCTCGCTCGCCCATCTCCTCAAGGGCACGATATCCCTTTCGTAGACTTTCCTCGGCTGCGGCCGGGTTGCCGGCGAGGAGTTCGACCAAGGCCTCGCTCTGCGATGTTGCCGAATTCAAGGTAAGGCCAAGATCAGCATATGCTGCGTTGCTCGTCGCCAGCAGCTGGCGGGCAAGATCGTATTGTCCTGTCATGGCGTAGAGGTTGCCCAGGTGACGAAGTATTGCCGCCTCTGATTCTGGGCTGTCGCCGACTTCCTTGCGCATTAGTTCGCAGCGCTGAACGCTTTCGCTGGCCGCGATCGGGCCGCAGCACAGCGAGGATGCGATCCATGTCAGGATCTCGTTGTACAGATGCCGGTCGCCCGCAAGCCGCGCATAGGTGGCGGCGTTTTCCCAGGCCTGCGCTGCTGCTTCGGCCCGCGCCTCGATCCAGTGGTGCAGGGCCTCGAGCCGTCGTGCTCGGCACACGCCGAGATCGTCCTTCCAGCGTTCGAAGACCTGGACCATCAGGGCTGGTGCCCGCGCAGGTTGCTCTGTCCCGCCGTCCTCGACGCGAAGGAGACGAAGCAGCTCCTGCTGAACGATCACATGCGATGCCGCGCGTTCATCATTCACGGCTGTCGCGAGCCTTTCAGCCTCCTGAAGGACGCGTTCAGCCTCAACCAACTGCCCGGATTCAATCAGCGCGGCACCAAGCTCCGGAAGCAGCATTCTTCGCTGCGGATTATCTGCAGGAAGCAGCACGCAAACACGCTGCAGTAACGCAATAGCCGCGGACAAATGACTGCGGCCAAGCGCCCGGCGGGCAGCGGCTTCGAGCCGCTTGGCGGCCTCTATGGCGAGCGAAGCAGCGCGGGAGTCGCGCGTTCCGAGCGCGGCACGATATTGATAGGCCTGCTCGAGGTGATAGCCGACCATTTCCTCGAAGTCCCGCAGCCCTTCCGCTCCCTTCGTGCCCAGCCAGGTGGCGAAGCGTTCGTGCAGGTCGGCGCGCGCGGTCTTCGACAACGAACGATAGGCGGCATCGCGTATCAGGCCATGGCGGAAGCGGTAGGCCTTCTCTCCGGCGAACTCCGGCGACTCCGGACGAATCAAGTCCCGGCGCACAAGCGCGGCCAGACCTTCATCGAGTGCCGCATCGCTCGCCGCACCGAGCCCGGCCACCGAACTGCGATGAAACACGACACCTTCGACCGCCGCCGTCGTCAGGATTGCTCGTTCGCGGGCCGGAAGGCCGTCGAGACGGGCCGCCAGCAGGGAGTTGATCGTCGCCGGGACCGGCAGCTCGGAGAGATCCGAGCGCGCAACCCAACGCTCCTCCTTGCGCGTCAGCAACTGCTCATCGACGAGCATCGCCACGAGCTCCTCCGCAAAAAGCGGATTGCCCTCGGCGGCCGATATGATCCGCGTCTCGACCACGGGCGGTAACGGCATATGGTCGAGCAAATGCGAGACGATCTCGCGGCATTCCGTTTCCGCCAGGGGCTCGAGCAAAAGCGTCGTTGCATTCGATTTGCCGTCATCCCAGCCAGGGCGCGTATCGAGGAATTCCGGCCGCGCCATGCAGACAATCATGATCGGGGCGTTGCGCGAGAAATTGACGAGATGCTCGATCAGGTCGAGGAATGTCGACTTGGCCAGGTGAAGGTCGTCCATCACGATCACCAGCGGGCGGTCGCGCGCCAACGCTTCGAAGAGTCGCCGAACGGCCCAAAACGTCTCCTCTCTGCGCCCCAGTTCGCCGTCGCCGATGCCGAGCAATGAAGAGACGCGGGCAGCGATGAGGTCGGCCTTGTCGTCGCCAGCGAGGCTTTCGGCGATCCTGGCTACGGACAACTCGGCGGCGTCCAGGCCCTTGGCGCGCATGATTTCCCGGATAATGTCGGCAAGCGGCCAATAGGTGATGCCCTCGCCATAGGGCAGGCAGCGGCCGCGCGCGACGACGGCGTCGGTTGAAACTTTTTCGGCAAATTCGAAAACGAGCCGCGATTTGCCCACGCCGGCGTTGCCCAGGATGGTCAACAGGCGGCAGGCTCTATGGTCGATCACGTCGCGAAGGACGGTATCCATCGCCGCACGCTCGCGCTCGCGTCCAACGAAAGGCCCCTCGAACCGGCGCTGAAAACCGGCCGCATGCGCGATGATGCTCATCAGGACAAGGGCGGGGAACTTTTCGCCGTGCTTCAGTGTACGCGGGCTGTCGGGCTGTACGACGACACTGTCGCGCACCAGCCTGTGCGTCTGCTCTCCGATCAGGATTTCGTTGGGCTCTGCGGCCTCTTCGAGACGCTTGGCCACGCGCACGGCCTCGCCGGACAGGAATCGATGCCCCTGCCTGTCGCTGCCGGTAATGACCTCTCCGGTGTTGAGGCCGATCCGATGGGCCAGCTTGACGCCCCAATACGCCTCAAGCTCCTGGTTGAGGGTGAGGAGCGTCTCGCGCATTTCCAGGGCGGCACGCACCCCCCGCATGGCGTCATCCTCGTGAACCTTCGGATCGCCAAACGCAGCAAAAATCGCGTCGCCGGCGTAGCTGTTCACCGCTCCGCCGTGCCGCTGAATGATGGAACTCATCTCGCCGAAGTACCGGGCGAGGAGGTGTTGCAGCGCCTCCGCATCGAGGGTCAGGCTGAGGCGCGAGGAGTCAACGATGTCGGCAAACAGGAACGTTGCCGTCTTGCGGACCTCTTGTGTCGGCTTTTGCTCCGATGCAGGCCCAGTCATCCCCATCGCCTTCGGTTCGCTAATACGGGCGGGCTACTGCGGATAGAGTGCCCAGCTCTGTACGAAATTGGCTTGCCGGCGGCACTTGTGGCCGCCCGAATATCAGTTCGCAAATACTAGTTTAGGGCACGGGGCAATGCCAATGGAGCCTCGTCCGGCGCCAAATAAAATCATGGCGCGAAGCCGAATAAATCGAACCGATTAACGACTTGGTTATTCCGCGTGATCCAGGGCGTAGCCGGCGGCACGCACGGTACGGATCAGGTCGTTCTCTTCGTCGTTGTTGATGGCCTTGCGCAGGCGGCGGATATGGACGTCGACCGTGCGCGGCTCGACATAGACGTCACGCCCCCAGACCATGTCTAGCAGCTGTTCGCGGCTGAAGACCCGACCCTGGTTCTCCAGCAGATGGCGCAGCAGGCGGAATTCCGTCGGCCCCAGATGCACCTCGCGGCCGTTGCGCTTTACCCGGTGAGAGGCGAGATCCATGATGAGATCCTGGTACTTCAGCGTCTCATCCTCGCGCTCGGGCTTGGCGCGGCGCAGTACGGCGCGAAGGCGCGCGATCAGCTCGCTCGGGCTGAAGGGCTTGGTCACGTAATCGTCGGCGCCGGCATCGAGCCCGCGCAGCTTGTCGCCTTCCTCGCCGCGCGCCGTCAGCATGACGATCGGAAGCCGGCGCGTCTCCGGCAGGCGGCGCAGCTGGCGGCAGACCTCGATGCCCGACATCAGCGGCAGCATCCAGTCGAGGATGACGAGGTCGGGCATCTGTTCGGCGATCTGCAGCATGGCTTCCTCGCCGTCGCGCGCCTCGGCGACGCGAAAACCCTCGCGCTCGAGGTTGTAGCGCAGCAGGGTGACGAGGGCCGCTTCGTCCTCGACGACCAGAACCAGCGGGGGCTGCGTCATGCCTTGTTCTCCGGTGCGTTGACCACGGTGAAGCTCGTCTTGTCGCTCTTCGGGCGGGCCTCGCTGATGTCCTCGCCGCGTACTAGGTAGTGGATGATCTCCGCCACGTTGGTGGCGTGATCGCCGATGCGCTCGATGTTCTTGGCTATGAACATCAGATGGGTGGAGGGCCCGATGTTGCGCGGGTCTTCCATCATGTAGG
>CAZQLF010000254.1:0-5173 GCA_964594035.1 uncultured Rhodospirillaceae bacterium
CTCTTCCGATCTCTCGGTCAACTGCCCGCACACGCCGGCCACATATCATTTGCTCTCCGCCCGGCGCCTGAAGCTGCTGCCGCGCCACGCCTATATCGTGAACACCTCGCGCGGCGAAGTGGTGGACGAGAATGCGCTGACCCGCATGCTGGAGAAGCACGAGATCGCCGGCGCCGGCCTCGACGTGTTCGAGCATGAACCGGCGGTGAACCCGAAGCTGCTCAAGCTCGACAATGTCGTGCTGCTGCCCCATATGGGCTCGGCCACCATGGAAGGCCGCCTGGATATGGGCGAGAAGGTCATCATCAACATCAAGACTTTCACCGACGGCCACAAGCCGCCCGACCGCGTGCTGGAGACGATGTTCTGATCGCTGCGCAAACGGCACGGGCTTAGGAAGAATTCACCACAGAGACGCAGAGGCACAGAGGGAGCGAGCCCTCTAACTGTACCGGCATGGCCGGGCTTGACCCGGCCATCCATCTCAACAAGTGAAGAAAGAAGCTGTGGATGCCCGGCTCAAGGCCGGGCATGACGATTGAGTGTAAACTCGGCGCCAGAGATTCCCTCGGCCGTCATGCTTGGCCGAAGGCCAAGCATTCCACCACTTGATCGAAGGACTCGTCAGTCCCTTCGCCCGTTCCCGATCTTCTTCAGCAGATCGTCGAAATAGGCGATGGTGCGCTTGAGCCCATCCTTCAGCGGCACCTTCGGCTCCCAACCGCCGAGTTTCTCGCGCGCCAACGTGATGTTCGGCTGGCGCTGGAGGGGATCATCCTGGGGCAGGGGCTTATAGACCAGCTTTGATTTGGCGCCGGTCTCGGCGATCACCAGTTCGGCCAGCTGCTTGATGGTGAACTCGCCGGGATTGCCGAGATTGATCGGGCCGGTGACGCCATCGCCGGTTGCCATCAGCCTGAGGAACCCTTCCACCAGATCGTCGACATAGCAAAACGAGCGCGTCTGCGCGCCATCGCCGAAGATGGTGATGGGCTCGCCCTTGAGGGCCTGGACGATGAAGTTCGAGACCACGCGCCCGTCATTGGGATGCATGCGCGGGCCATAGGTGTTGAAGATCCGCGCCACCTTGATGCGCATCTTGTGCTGGCGGTGGTAGTCGAAGAACAGGGTCTCCGCACAGCGCTTGCCCTCGTCGTAGCAGGCGCGCGGCCCGATGGGATTGACGTTGCCCCGGTAGTCCTCGGTCTGCGGGTGGACGCTGGGATCGCCGTAGACTTCGGAGGTTGAGGCCTGGAACACCTTGGCCTTCACCCGCTTGGCCAGGCCCAGCATGTTGATGGCGCCATGCACCGAGGTCTTGGTCGTCTGCACCGGATCGTGCTGGTAGTGGATGGGCGAGGCGGGGCAGGCGAGGTTGTAGATTTCGTCCACCTCGACATAGAGCGGGAAGGTCACGTCGTGGCGCATCAGCTCGAAATGCCGGTTGTCGAGCAGGTGCAGCACATTGTCCTTGGTGCCGGTGAAGAAGTTGTCGAGACAGATGACGTCGTTACCCTGGGCCAGCAGCCTCTCGCAGAGATGAGAGCCGAGAAACCCGGCGCCGCCGGTCACCAGCACGCGTTTACGCAGCATCATGCCTGTCGTCTTTCCTCGATGAAGCGGACTCTGCCTTGAGGTAGGTCGCGCAGGGTCCCGGGAAGCCACATGCCGAACTTTGCCACCAGACTTTGCCATTTGGCGAAGCGGCGGGCGAACGTAGCGCTATTCCCTTGGTGGAACAATGCCGGCAGGACGATCAGCAGCGCTGCGGAAAGGTGCGAATCCCCAAAATCATGGCCTGACTGTTAACAGGGCATTATAACTTGCGCGCCATGGCGCGCATTCCCACCGGTTTCATCAAGGATTCCGAGACGGTGCTCTCCGGCCTGCTGCGGGCCGGCGACGCGATTTCGGTCGGCATCGGCGCGCTTGCCGCCTACGCCATGCGTGCCGGCAATATCGACCTGCCCGGAACCTACCTGTCCGCAACCCTGCTGGGCATGATCCTGACCGCCAACTACATGCATTTCGCCAAGGCCTATGCCCTGGCAAGCCTGCGCCGCCAGGCAATCGAGATCGCCAAGGTGGTCGGCGCCTGGGTTGCCGTCTTCGCCACCCTGATCGTGGTCAGCCTGTTTACCGACACGGCCGATCTCTTCTCCCGCGGCTGGCTGATGCTGTGGTTCAGCTTCACCCTCGGCGGATTTCTCCTGCTGCGCGCGGTCGCCACCCTGCAGATCGATCGCTGGCTCGCCTCCGGGCGGCTCGCGCTCAAGGTTGGCATCGTCGGCCATGGCGAGCTTGCCCGCCAGGTCGCTCGCCAGCTGCGCCAGATCGGCGAACAGAATCTGCGGGTCGTCGCCTTCTATGATTCCGAGGATGCGCCGGAACATGCCGATCGCGAACTCGAGCACGGCAAGATCCGCGGCGGCATCGCGCGGCTGATGGAGGATGTCCAGCGCGGCGAGGTGGAGGAGGTCGTCGTCGCCATGCCCTGGAGCATGGAAAAGCGCATTCGCGAGATCCTGCGCCAGCTCGCGACCCTCTCCATCAATGTGCGCATCTGTCCCGATGTCTTCACGCTGTTTCTGCCGCTGCGCAGCATGACGTCGGTCGCCGGCGTCTCTTTTCTCGATGTGTCCGTGCGCCCGATCAGCGGCTGGGACCTGGTTCTGAAGAACCTGGAAGACCGCATCCTGGGGCCGATCTTCTGCGTGCTCTTCTTCATCCCCTGTTTGCTGATCGCGATTGCCATCAAGCTCGACAGCCGCGGCCCGGTGCTGTTCAAGCAGGTGCGCTTCGGGTTCAACAACAACCCGATCAACGTGCTGAAATTCCGCACCATGTACACCGACCGGCCAGAGGAACAGGGCGTGCCGCAGGCAACCCGTAACGATCCGCGCATCACCCGGGTCGGCAGGTTCCTGCGCCGCAGCAGCCTGGACGAGCTGCCCCAGCTCTGGAACGTGCTGATGGGTGCGATGTCGCTGGTGGGCCCGCGCCCACATGCGGTCGACCACAATCACAAATACGCGGCGATGATCGACGAATACCTCGGCCGCCACCGCATGAAGCCGGGCATGACCGGCTGGGCCCAGGTGAACGGGCTGCGCGGCGAGACCACGACGGTCGAAGCCATGCGGGCCCGCGTGCAATACGACCTCAGCTACATCGACAACTGGTCGCTGCTCTTCGACCTGCGCATCCTGTTCCTGACGCTCTTCGTCGGTTTCGTGCACCGCAGGGCGTATTGAGCGGGGGCGGCTTGCAGTCCCAGCCCCAAACGGGGAAGCTGCGGCTCCGTGCACGGGCCTTCGGGGGATGCAGGCGGGCGCAATGAAGCGTGGTGCAGCGAAAACAACGGGGGACCTCTCGATTGCGGAGAGCATCCGCCAGGGCCTGAGCGCGCTCACGCCGACCGAGCGCAAGCCGGCCCTGGCACTGCTGGCCAATTATCCCGTGCCGGGACTGGAGACTGTGGCGCAGTTCGCCAAGCGCGCCGGGGTCAGCGGGCCCACGATCCTGCGCCTGGTGGCGAAGCTGGGATTTTCCAGCTATCCCCTCTTTCAGCAGGCGCTGCGCGACGAGCTGGAACTGCGCCTGCAGCCGCCGCTTGCCAAGATGCCGGCCCCCAACCGGGCCCGCGCGCGCGATCCCGATTTCCTGAATGAGTATGGCCGGGCCATCATCGCTAATATCGAGCGCTCCTTCAGCGAGGTGCCGCGCGGCGAGTTCAAGGGTGCGCTCGACTTGCTGAGCGACCGGCGCCGGCGGGTCTTTCTCGTCGGCGGGCGCTTCACCGCCAGCCTGGCCCTGCAGTTCTACCTGCATCTGCGCGAGCTCAGGCCCCAGGTCCACCTCGTCAGCGGGCAAACAGCGACATGGGTCGAGCATCTGCTGGATTTCGGCCGCCGCGACGTCCTCATCGTCTTCGATATCCGCCGCTATCAGGAAGACGTGGTGCGCTTCAGCCAGGAGGCGGCGGCCCTCGGCGCCTCCATCGTCCTCTTCACCGATCACTGGCTCTCGCCCATCGCCGCGGTGGCGCGCCATGTCTTTGCGCTGCGCACCAGTCTGCCGTCGAGCTGGGAATCCTTTGCCGCCCTCTCGGCTCTGACCGAGATCATGGTCGCCCGGCTGCAGGCGCTGAGCCATGGCGAGTCGGAGCGCCGGATGAAACGGCTCGAGACACTGCGCCACCGGCTGAAACCGGATGGGCCCGAGGGAAAGAAGCCATAAGGAAGGAAGCATGAAGCGCGAATCCCTCATCATGGTCTGCACCTGCGAGATGGCGGGGCGCGTGCGTGGCAAGGGCTTTCCGGCATCCAGCCGCGCCGCGCGCATGAAATCGGGCGTCGGCTGGGTTCCCACCAACAGCATGATCTCCTGCTTCGGCCCCATCGGCGACACGCCGTTCGGAGCGACGGGCGACCTGATCCTCGTGCCCGACGAGACGACGGAGGTGCATGTCGATTTCGGGCCCGACCACGCACCCGAGCATTTCTTCCTGGGCGATATCCGCGAGACCGATGGCCGTCCGTGGTCGTGCTGTCCGCGCGATTTCCTGCGCCGGGCGCTGGCGTCTCTCAGGGAGGCCGCGGGCCTGCAGCTCTACTCCGCCTTCGAACAGGAGCTCATGTATACCGGCATCGACGAAGTGCCGAGCTCGGCCTACACGCTCGATGCCTATCGCCGTCAGGGGATCTTCGGCGAAGCCTTCGTTGCCGCGTTGCGCCAGGCGGGCGTGAAGCCGGATTCCTTCCTGCCGGAATATGGCGTCCGGCAGTTTGAGGTAACCACGGATCCGGCGATCGGCATCACCAGCGCCGACCATGCCATCGTGGTGCGCGAGATGGCGCGTGCCGTCGCCCATCGCCTCGGCCATCGTGCCATTTTCTCGCCCATCCTCGATCCCAAGGGCGTGGGCAATGGCGTGCATATCCATATGAGCTTTCTCAATGGCGATGGCCAGCCGGTGATGCACGATCCGAAGGGGGCCTTTGGCCTGTCGCCGGTCGCCCAGCACTTCATGGCGGGGATCCTGCATCACCTGGGCGCGATCTGCGCGGTGACCGCGCCCTCCGCGGACTCCTATATCCGCCTCACCCCACACCCGTGGGCGCCGACCTACGCCTTTTACGCCGATCTCTACCCAGAGGGCAGTTTCGCCGTC
>CAZQLF010000255.1:0-5173 GCA_964594035.1 uncultured Rhodospirillaceae bacterium
GTTTATTGGATGGCCGGTTGGGGGGGGAAGGTTTGGTGCCCGGGCCGTTGGGGCGAGGGTTGCCATAGGGAATGGCGGTCGCTTCGCGCGCCACCGGATTGTTCATGCCATGGATGACGTCGGGATTGTGGATCGCGGCCCCCTCGATATTGGCGCCAATGCTCTCGCCGGTGACCGTCAGGCAATCAAGATCGAGCGCACTCTTCAGCTGGCCGAGCAAGGCGCGCAATCCGCCGGCATAAAAGAAATCCTCCATCAGGAAAGCGCCGCTGGGCCTGACATTGGCCAGCACGGGAATCTCCAGCGCCAGCTCGTCGAAGCGCTTCAGCTTCAGATCGATGCCCCCGCGCCGCGCGATCGCCACCAGATGGACCATGGCATTGGTCGACCCGCCCATGGCGAGATGGCAGCGGATGGCGTTATCGACAGAAGCAGCACTGACGATGTCCGAGGGCTTCAGATCATCCCAGGCCATGTCGACGATGCGCCGACCCGCGGCCGCGCACATGCGCGGATGATTGGAATCGGCCGCGGGAATCGACGAAGCGCCGGGCAGCGCAAAGCCGATGGCTTCCGCGACCGCCGTCATGGTCGCCGCCGTGCCCATGGTCATGCAGACGCCATAGGAACGCGCGATGCCGTTCTCCATCTCCTCCCAGTCGCCCTTGGTGATGGTGCCGGCCTTCAGCTCGGCCCAGTACTTCCAGACGTCGGAACCGGAGCCGAGCGTCTTGCTGCCCCAATAACCGCGGAGCATCGGTCCGGCCGGAATGAAGATCGCCGGCAGGTTCATCGAAATGGCACCCATGAGCAGTGCCGGCGTGGTCTTGTCGCAGCCGCCCATCAACACGGCCGCATCGACCGGATGGCTGCGCAACAGTTCCTCCACCTCCATCGCCAGGAAGTTGCGATAGAGCATCGTCGTCGGTTTCACATAGGTCTCGGAAAGTGAAAGCGCCGGCAGTTCCAGGGGGAAACCGCCCGCCTGGAAGACACCGCGCTTCACATCCTCCACCCGTTCCTTGAAATGGGCGTGGCAGGGCTGGATATCCGACCAGGTGTTGATGATGGCAATCACCGGCTTGCCGGCGTAATCGGCGGCCGAGTAACCGGTCTGCTTGATGCGAGAGCGGTGGCCGAAGGAGCGCAGATCGTCGACCCCGAACCAGCGGTGGGAACGGAATTCCTCCGGCTTGCGGCGCTGTCTGCTCATCGCCGTCTAATAGGTCGAGGCCGGCTTGACCGCCGTCTTCGCTTTCATCGCTGCTACCGTTTGCGCAGCACCTGCCGCCATCAGGCGCGAATCCGAGCTGACAGTCACGAAATTGAAGCCCTTGGCCACCATCTTAAGGGCGTAGTCAGCCGTCAAATTGTGGATGCCGGCGGCAACGCCGTGTTTCTTCGCCCGCGCCAGAATATGGTCGATGGCCTGCACCACGATCGGATCGTCGTGGTCCAGCTTCGGCTTGCGGCCCAGGGCCAGCGAGAGATCGTTGGGGCCGATATAGACGCCATCGAGGCCCTCCACTGACACGATCTCGTCGAGATTGTCGAGCGCCTGCTTCGTCTCGATCATGGCGAAGGCGAGCATCGTCTCATTGGCATGCTCGGCATAATCGGCGCCGCCATAGAGCAGGCCGCGGATGGGGCCGAAGCTGCGCAGACCCTTGGGCGGGTAGCGCACCGATGCGACGAGTTTTTGTGCTTCCTCGCGATTGTTCACCATCGGGCAAATCACGCCATAGGCGCCGGCATCCAGCGACTTCATGATGATGCCGGGATCGAGCCAGGGCACGCGCACCATCGGAACCGCCGATGTCGAGGAGATCGCCGTCAGCATGGCGAGTGCCGCCTGATAGTCGACGACGCCATGCTGCATGTCGACGGTCAGCGAATCCCAGCCGGCATGGGCCATGGTTTCCGCGGAAAAGATATTGGGAATCGCCAGCCAGCCATTGACGACGGTCTCGCCCTTTTTCCACAGGGTCTTGATACGATTTTCACGCATGCCGGATGTCCTCTCTCGCGCCGCCTGAAAAGTCAGCATATCCGCGGGCTTGCCCAACTGGCGAGCGATTCTGGTCGGCAATTTAAGGGGGGCGTCTATGCGTGGTTGCGCAGGCAGCGTAGACTGCCCGGCTTCAACGCAGCCCGGGAGGCAAGCCATGAAGATCTATATGCATCCGGCGTCCACCACCAGCCGCGCGGTCATGCTGTTCGTGGAAGATGAAAAGATCCCGGTCGATCTCCAGCAGGTCGACATCTTCAAGGGCGAGCAGTACGGCGAGGACTATAGCAGCATCAATCCCAACCACATGATCCCGGTGCTGGAGGATGGCGATTTCCGCCTGACCGAGAGTGCCGCGATCCTGCGTTATCTGGCGGAGAAGACCGGTTCAGCCGCCTATCCCAGGGATATGAAGCAGCGCGCCCGGGTCAATGAGGTCATGGACTGGTTCAACTCGAATTTCTACCGCGACTGGGGCTACGGTCTCATCTATCCGCAGGTCTTCCCGCATCTGAAGCGCAGCGACGAGAAAGTGCACAGCGCCACGGTCGAGTGGGGCAAGGACAAGTCGAAGGGCTGGCTCCAGCTGCTGAATGATCACTGGATCGGGCCGAAACGCCAGTATCTCACCGGCGACCAGCCGACCATCGCTGACTACTTCGCCGTCGCGCTGACCACGGCGGGCGAGCTCATCGATTGCGATTTCAAGGCCTATCCCAATGTCGCGCGCTGGCTGGCCAACATGAAGAAGCGACCCGGCTATCCCAAGACCTATGAGGTCTTCACCGGCTTTGCCGGGTCGCTGAAAGGCCAGCCTTTCCAGAGGATCTGAAGGCGGAGGTTCAAAGGAGGTATCGATGATCAAGGGCCTGCATCACAGCGCCTATCGCTGCCGCAATTCGGAGGAGACCCGGCGCTTCTATGAGGATTTCCTCGGTCTGCCTCTCTCGGGCACGCTGCGCATCCGAGAATCCAAGACCGGGCGCCACACGGATGTGCTGCACACCTTCTATCGTCTCGACGACGGCTCGTTTATTGCCTTCTTCGAGGCGCCGGACCAACCCTTCGAGTTCAAGACCCAGCATGATTTCGATCTGCATATCGCACTGGAGGTGAGCGAGGACTCGCTCCAGGCCATGTACCGCAAGGGCAAGACGGAAGGCCGAGAAGTCCGTGGCATCTCGGATCACGGCTTCATCCATTCCATCTATTTCCGCGATCCCAACGGCTATGTGATCGAGCTCACCGCCAAGATGGCTGATCACGACCGCGAGATGGACCCGGCCCGCAACAAGGCGCGTCTGATTCTGGAAGAGTGGCAGAAGGATCGCGCCCGCACGCCGGAGACCGCGTCATAGACGGGGATAGCAGGCCTATGGCGCCACGGCCGGCTGACGGCGGCGTGCGTTCATGGAAGCGATCGCCGCCAGAATAAACAGAAACGGCAGCAGCCAGATGATGCGGCTCTGGTAGCGGTCTTGCGGCTCGGAAAGAGCGCCGCATACGACGGCATTCACGATCAGCGTCGCAGCAACCAGCCACAGCAGTTCCCGTAGCCGGTGATCGGAGTAGACAGGCTTGGCCGCGAAATACATCGCAACCAGCAGCGCGACACTGACGACCACCGTGGCCAGCTGAAGTTCGAATAGCAGGTGCAGACCGATCTGCCCGGTCGTCTGGCGCGACTGCAGGAATGCGGCGAACTCCCCGGCCGGAAGATGTTGCTGCATCAGCGCCGCGGTTTTGTCCCAATCCCTGACGCCCGACCTGTAGGCGTCGACATATGGTTCCATGCCAAAGGTTCTGAACTGCCGTACTGAGTGCTCCAGGCTGAGCCGGGCAATTCGCAAAGGCTGCTCGCGCAGCGTCCCCTGCACGATTATCTCTGCCTCGTCACTGAGCACATTAAATCCTCCCAGGCGGCGCACCGGCCCGTCTTCCGACCACAGAAAATGGGTGGCCGGCATCGGCATGTGGTCGACGAAGGGGCAGAGTGCGAACTTTGTCTCGGGGCAATGCTCTAACAGGTAATCCTTGGCCGGCCCATCTTCGACCAGACGGGCCAACAGGAAGAGCGGGCCGCCGCCGGCCGCTGTCAGCGACTTGTCGCTGACCGACCAGTGCAGGGCGAGTTGGGCGCCGATCGCCATGACGGTCACGCCGAAGCAGCATGCAGCACCGGTCAATAAGCCGCGCCGCGGCCGCCGCTCCCACAGAAGAATACCGACCGCGACAAGGGCAAGTGCGGCCGCCAACGGCAGATGTGAAAAATGTACAAGCGCCGACAGGCACATGAGCGCGAACACGAAAATGCGCTCCCACAACGCGAGGCGGTCGCGTGCGAAGGCGAGCAGGAAGAAACCCAGCGGCAAGAGCCCGGCGAACATGTCCGCCATGATGTTGCTGATGTGCCATGAGAAGCTGGTCAGCAACGCCAGCGGCAAGATAACGAGAAGATACTGACCGGGCCGTACCAGCCCGGCTACGGCCCGCAAGACGAGAAAGATCATGGCGGCAGCAATGCCGGCCTGCACGAGAACGATCGGCCATTCGGAGTGAAGGGCCAGGAGAGGCGCGATCGACAGGCCGTAGAACACCGAGCGATTTTCCGGCTGGTGGGAACCGAACCACGCGGTGGCGAGATAGCCACCCGTGTCAAACGTCTCCAGCGGATAGCCATTGTAGAAGGCCGGCCAGGCGAGCATCAGCGCGCCCGCCACGATCAGCAACGGCGAGCGCCATAGCGCAACGATGCCGCTCTTCTTCGCAGCCGACTGCTGAACCGGCACGTCGCCGGAAGGAGCGCCCGTCAAAGGTCCTCCGTTGACTCCAATGCGCAACAAGCGGGATAGGCATGACCCATATCACGGAGCCGGCGGGTTGGACGATCACGACCGCGAGATGGACCCGGCGCGCAACAAGGCGCGTCTGATCCTGGACGAGTGGCAGAAGGATCGCGCCCGCAGGCCGAGCGCGGTTTCGTAAAGGAGCTTTACGGCGCTGCGAGCCGCTGCCGGCGGGCTGACCAGGCATCGGTGGCGGATGCTGCCGCCAAAGGCCCTCCCCAGACAATCTATCACGCACCGCCGAAACGGCTGATCACGAGCGCGAGAAAGACCTGGTCCCCCACGCGTTGACCACGGACATTGCCGCAAATGAAAAAAA
>CAZQLF010000256.1:0-4353 GCA_964594035.1 uncultured Rhodospirillaceae bacterium
GAAACCGGGTAAGGGTTTGCTCCTCTTGCACCAGGTGGATCTCAGTTCCATATCCGTGCCTTCGTTTTCGGGAGGTTCATCATGAGCAAGACAAACACCGTTCGCAGCGTGCAGCGCGTGCTGACCGGCCAGCCGACGAGCGATGGCGCCGGGGTGAAGCTGACACGCGTCATCGGTACCCATGCGCTGCCCGATCTCGACCCTTTCCTGATGCTGGATGAGTTCCGGTCCGACGATCCGAAGGCCTATCTCGCAGGATTCCCCGATCACCCGCATCGCGGCTTCGAGACTGTGACGTACATGCTGGCGGGCCGCATGCGCCACGAAGACAACAAGGGCAACAAAGGCATGCTCGGACCCGGCAGCGTGCAGTGGATGACCGCCGCCCGCGGCATCGTTCATTCCGAAATGCCGGAGCAGCAGGATGGTCTGATGCAGGGCTTCCAGCTCTGGATCAACCTGCCGGCCAGGGAAAAGATGAGCGAGCCGCGCTACAAGGACATTCCGGCCGGCGACATTCCGCTGGTGACGACGCCTGACGGCGTGAAAGTCAAGGTCATCGCCGGTTCATATGCCGGCAAGACGGGGCCGGTGGCGCCGCAAGCGACATCGCCGCTGTTCCTGGATATCGAGCTGCCCCTCGGTGCCAGCTTTGAAGCGAAGCTGCCGGCCGATGACAACGCCTTCACCTTTGTCTTCGATGGTGCGGCGTACATCGGCGCGGTTGGCGAGGCGCGTGAGCTCGGCCGCGGGCAGATCGGCTTGCTGGGATCGGGTTCGCTGTTCCGGGCAAAGGCGGCGGACAAGCCGGCGCGGCTGCTCTTGCTCGCCGGCCGGCCGCTGAAGGAACCGGTCGCCAAATACGGCCCGTTCGTGATGAACACGACGGCCGAGTTGCACCAGGCGGTCGCGGACTTTCAGGCCGGGCGGTTCTAGCGCCCTCTACGCGGCGGACGTGCCCTCGGGCTGCTCGCTGAAGGGATGGGGCGCCGACGATTTGGCCCGATAGAGAAGCAGACTGGCGGCGAGCCCGGCCGTGGCCGCCAGCAGGCCGGTGCGGACGCTGAGCAGTTCGGCCACATGGCCGAAGGCCCAGCTGCCCAGAGCCAAGCCGCCGAACAGCGCGATGTAATAGACGGAGATGGCCCGGCCGCGATGGGTTTCGGCCGCCGACATCTGCACCACCAGGTTGAAGGTGGACATGGAGATCATCCAGCCGAGCCCGCCGATGGCGAGGATGATCAGCAGCGGCACCAGGGCGCTGACCGTCGCCAAGGCAAGCGTGGTCAGCGCAAGGCAGACACTGGAGAGAGCGAATAGCCGGCGATAGCCCAGGCGGTCGCGCAGCCAGCCGATGAGGCCGGCCCCGCCGAGCGCGCCGACGCCGAGCGCACCCAGCATCAGGCCATAGACCGACGCGCCGCCGCCGATCAAATTCTTGGCGACCAGCGGCAATAGCGACCAGAGTGCCGCAGCGAAAAGCGTCAATACGAAGCAACGCAACATCGCGGCGCGGATCGCCGGCGTGGCATGGACATGGACGAAGCCATCGGCCACCGCTGCCCAGAAAGTGCCTTGCGGCGGCGCCTTGGTGAACGCGTTCTTGCTGCGCCAGCGGAACAGCACGAAGATGATGTAGACGTTGCAGAGCGCGTTCGCGGCGAAGGCTGCCTTCACGCCTGCCGTGGCGATGATCAGGCCACCGATGCCGGGACCGGCGGCGCGCGCGATATTCCAGCCGATGCTGCTGAGCACAAGCGCGCCCGCGATCTGCTCGCGCGGCAGCAATTCATAGATCGACGTCTGATAGGCGGGATAGCGCAGCGCCGAGCCGCTATCGAGCGCGAAGGT
The DNA here is from genome assembly GCA_964594035.1 of uncultured Rhodospirillaceae bacterium. Classification (GTDB taxonomy): domain Bacteria; phylum Pseudomonadota; class Alphaproteobacteria; order Dongiales; family Dongiaceae; genus DASXQK01. The sequence goes on from CAZQLF010000256.1 coordinate 1,852, forward strand.
CAGCGCCAGCAGCAGCCAGGGCGTCATAAGCGAGAACTGATCGAGGATCGAGAGCGAGAGTGCGACCAGCAGCACGATCGACTGCGCCACCATGAAGACCAGGCGCTGGTCGAAGCGGTCGGCCAGCACGCCGCCGAGAACCGTGAACAGCAACGGCGGCAGCGACGTGGCGGCCTGAACCCAGGCGACGAAGTCCACCGTCGGTGCAATGGAGGTCATCAGCCAGGCGGCCGCGACCGACTGGATCCAGACGCCGAAATTGGAAAAGAGGGCCGCGATCCACAGGCGCCGGTAGAGGCCGTTGCGCAGCGGCGCCAGCAGCGATATCGGGGTGGCTCTGCCGAGGTTACGCGCCGGCACGCTTGTGGTGATTGCCATCGATCGGTTCGTTCGAGAAAGGCAGCCTACACCCGCACGCGCCAACTGCGCACCGGCAGGCTCTGCATGGCAGGCCTACGGCGATTGGCGGGCTGGCGGAGTTGAAGGGGGCCTGATTGCCCCGATTTGCGATGATCCTGACTCAACCGGGCAGCTAACTCACTTCAAAGCCGGCCCGCCGGATGCGCGGGTTACCGGCAGGAAATCAGCGCAGCGTATCGAGCAGCAGCGGCAAAGGCTCGCCCAACCAGAGCGGAAAACTGGCATGGTCGCGATAATCTTCGCCGGTCACCGGATGAACCAGCACGCTGAGTCCTTCGCGATTCAACATCAGGAAAGGAACTATGGCCGCGAAATCGGCAACCGGAAACGCCACCTGGTACATGGATGTTGGATGCGGGCCGACCGGCTCGTCATGCCAGCTGCCGAGGTAGACCTTGAAGTGTGCGGCAATCGCCTCGCGCAGCCGTTTGGCAACGGGCTTGGTGGTTGCGTCGTAATAGACATGGGCGTGATAGCCCTCGATATGCTTGGGATCGAAGGGCGGATATGCGTGCGTTTCTGTCTCGGCCAAGCGGCTCTCTCCTGTGCGGCAGGCTGATATTGTATCGCGGCGGTTTTGCAGCAGCCAGCCGATGCTCGCACGCCCATGCTCGCCCTAACGTGATTTCGCGCCCGCGATGCGTGGGTTAGGATCGGGGAGAGCCAACCCTCACCCTCCGCCTTCCACCGCCAAAAAATCAGGAGACCTCCCATGGGCAAGACGATCGAACTCACCGCGTCCGACGGATTTAAACTGGGCGCCTACAAGGCGGAGCCGACCGGCCCATCGAAAGGCGGCCTGGTAGTCTGCCAGGAAATCTTCGGCGTCAATCATCACATCCGCAACACCTGCGATCGCTTCGCTGCCCAGGGCTACACGGCGATCGCGCCGGCGCTGTTCGACCGCGCCCAGCGCAATATCGATATCGGCTACACCGAAGCGACGATCAAGCAGGGTGTGGACTTGCGCGCCAAGATCAAGCTCGAGGATACGATGAAAGACGTGCAGGCGGCAGTCAGCGCACTGAAGGGCGCGGGCAAGATCGGCGTCGTCGGTTACTGCTGGGGCGGGTCGCTCGCCTTCCTGTCGGCGACACGGCTGTCGGGCGTTGCGGCTGCCGTCGGCTATTACGGCGGCACCATCGCGGCCCATGCCGAGGAGAAGCCGAAAGTTCCGGTCATGCTTCATTTCGGCGAAAAGGATCACGGCATTCCCATGAGCGATGTGGAGAAGGTGAAGAAGACGCGGCCCGAGGTGAAGGTCTTTACTTACAACGCCGATCACGGCTTCAGCTGCGACGAGCGCGGCAGCTTCGACAAGGCAAGCCACGAGCAGGCGCTGGCCCGCACCCTCGACTTCTTCAAGCAGCATTTGCAGAAGTAAGGCGGCTCGCTGTCTAGCGCGGCAGGCGCGAGCGGAAGCGCTTCTCGTCGACCTCAATATGCTGGAGCCCAGCCAGCACATCGGCGGGGATGTGGCAGCGGATTCCGTGGCCCGGCTCGCCCGCCAGCAGCGGCGGCTCGTGCTTTTCGCAGATTTCACCCAGCTTGCGCGGGCAGCGGGTGTGAAAGACGCAGCCCGACGGTGGATTGATCGCGCTCGGAATCTCGCCCTCCAGGCGAATGCGCTCGCGCGTCTGTCCGTCGATGGCCGGTACGGCCGAAAGCAGCGCTTCCGTATAGGGATGGTGCGGCCCGTTGAAGACGGTTTCCGCCGGACCGATCTCCATCAGCCGCCCGAGATAGAGCACGGCAATGCGGTCGGAGAGATAACGCACCGTGCCGAGATCATGGGAAATGAAGATGTAGCTAACGCGCCGCTCGGCCTGCAGATCGGCGAGCAGATTGAGGATCGCTGCCTGCACCGAGACGTCGAGGGCCGAGGTCGGCTCGTCGCAGACGATGATGCGCGGATTGCCGGCAAAGGCCCGCGCGATCGCCACGCGCTGCTTCAGCCCGCCGGATAGCTGGCGCGGCCGCGCCGAAAGATAGCGGTCGGCGAGGCGCACCGCGCGGGTCAGCGCCACCCGCTTCGCCATGCGATCCCTGCTGGCGCCCTTTGCCAGCTTCCCCGACGAACGC
>CAZQLF010000256.1:4363-5167 GCA_964594035.1 uncultured Rhodospirillaceae bacterium
AGGAAGGCCTGATCCGGAAGGACGCGCCGACGCCGTAGGCTCGTGTAGGGTGGGCAGGCTGAAGGCCTGCCCACGCGTTCGGCGAAGCCGACGACACAATCGCGGGAACGGCATTGACCTGGCCCTTGCTCCACCCCGGTGGAGCTTGGGTAGCAGCCTCTCATGCAGAGGACAGTCCTAAATGCACTACGAACTGATGCTGCCCCACCAGCTTCGCCATGCGATCGCTGCTGGCGACCTTTGCCAGCTTCGCCAGCGAACGGCCGATGAGCCCCTTCACCGAATGCGAGCGGTTGAGCGCGGAGTCGGGATTCTGGAAGACGATCTGCAGCGCCTTCACCTGCTCCTCATTGCGCTCGCCGGTCGTTCCCGGCAACGGCTTGCCGTCGAGCTCGACCTGGCTTCCGCCATCAGGCGAGGTAAGGCCCAGCAGCACACGGGCCAGCGTGGTCTTGCCGCTGCCCGATTCCCCCACCAGGCCCAACGTCTCGCCGGACCACAGTTCGAGCGAAACCTCGCTGAGGGCGCGCACGCGATGGTGACCCGCGCCGAAGGTCTTGGCGAGCTTGGCCACCTTCAGCACCGGCGCATCTTCGCGCGCCGCCACCGGTGGCGTCGTCATGTCGCTGGGCGTTGCCCGCGGCAGGCCCGGCGCCTTGTCGTGATAATGGCAGCGGCTGCGCCGGCCGCCGAGATCGATGAGATCGGGTTCCCGGCGCCGGCAGAGATCGTCGGCCAGCGCGCAGCGCTCGGTGAAGACACAGCCCTGAATCTTGCTGCCGGGGGCCGGAAGGAATCCGGGAA
>CAZQLF010000257.1:0-5164 GCA_964594035.1 uncultured Rhodospirillaceae bacterium
GCGAGCCCGCCCTGCCGGAAGGCGAACCGGTTCGCCCCACCGCCTTGGTTATCGGCGCCACCGGCGTGGGGCAGCGGCTGGCATCGGCCCTCGATGCCTTCGCCATCCACCTTACCTATTCGCGGCTGGTGATCGACTGCAACCGCGATCCCTCGGTGGATACCTCCATCGTGACAGTGAGCGAAAGCACCGAGATCCCCGGCAACCGCAATCTGAGCGCGGCCGATCGACGGCAGCGCGTCGAGGAAATCTTCTGGCCCTATCACCGGCGCATCGTGAAGGCGCTGGATGAGCGCAAGACATCCGGCCAGCCCACCGTCGTGATTGCCATGCACAGCTTCACGCCTGTCTTCAAGGGTGCGAAGCGGCCCTGGCATGTGGGCGTGCTCTATAACCGCGATGCGCGCTTTGCCCATATCATGAAATCCCTGTTCGAAGCCGAGGGCGATCTGGTGGTGGGCGATAACGAGCCCTATGCCGTGAGCGATGCCAGCGACTACACCGTGCCGGTGCATGGCGAACAGCGCGGCCTTGCCCATGTTGAATTCGAGATCCGCCAGGATCTGATTGCCGATGAGGCGGGCCAGCGTGCCTGGGCTGCGCGCCTGGCGCGGTTGCTGCCGATCGCCTATGCCCAGCTCACAGAAAGCCGCCCGCTGGCCCAAAGCCACACGAGAACCGCGAGGACCGCGCCATGAACAAGATCATCCCCCGTCCGGGTACCGAATATCCAAGCACCCGCGATCTGCCGGTCGAAATCCCTTATACGACGCTGCTGTTCGTCGACGTGCAGAACTTCTGCGCGGTGCGCAATGGCGGCGAATTCGCCGGCATGAGCCCGGCCGATTTCGAGGCCAGGCACGGCTACTTCTTCCGCCAGATGGAAGGAACCGTCATTCCCAACATGCAGCGCCTGCAGGCGGGCTGCCGCAAGGTCGGGATCGAGGTGATGTACACGCTGATCCGCAACCTGACCAGGGACGGGCGCGACCGCAGCCTCGACTACAAGATCACCGGCTTCAATGTGCCGCCGGGCTCGTGGGATGGCGAGGTGATCGACGCCATCAAGCCGGGGCCCGACGAGATCGTCATCCCCAAGACCTCGTCCAACGTGTTCGTCTCCACCAACATCCACTACGTGCTGCGCAACCTCGAGACCAAATACCTGGTGATCAGCGGCATCGTAACCGACCAGTGCGTGGAGGGCGCCATCCGCGACGCCTGCGATCTGGGTTACCTGGTGACGCAGATCACCGATGCCTGCGCCACGGCAACCCAGGAGCGCCATGACTTTTCCATCAGGGCCATCAAGGGTTATTGCCGCCAGCGCACGACAAACGAGTTCCTGAAGGAAATCGGCGCGGCGTGATCCTCCCTCTCCCGCTAAGTGGGAGAGGACCGGGGTGAGGGTGTGCGCTAGGCCTTCGGCGCGTATTTCGCCAGGATGCGCTGCAGGGTGCGCCGGTGCATGCGCAAGCGCCGGGCTGTCTCCGAGACATTGTGATCGCATTGCTCATAGACGCGCTGGATATGTTCCCAGCGCACCCGGTCTGCCGTCATCGGCTGCTCCGGCGGTGGCGGCAGGGTGCTGCCCTTGGCCATGAGCGCCGCCTCGATGGTGTCGGCATCGGTCGGCTTGGCGAGGTAATCGACGGCGCCGGTCTTCACCGCGGCAACCGCCGTGGCGATGTTGGCATAACCGGTCAGCACCACGATGCGCGCATCGGAGCGCACCTCGCGCAGCGCCTTCACCACCTCCAGCCCGTTGCCGTCGGCCAGGCGCATGTCGACCACGGCATAGGCCGGCGGATGCTGGCGCGCCCGTTCGGTGCCGGCGGCAACACTGTCGGCGGATGACACGGTGAAGCCGCGCTTCTCCATGGCCTGGACCAGGCGCTGGCGGAAGGGCGCGTCGTCATCGACGATCAACAGGCTTTTGTCTTCGCTCATGGTGATCCCAGTCGGTCGCGCCGCCACGTTATCACGACCTCGCCGCCGCCGGCAGGCCGGTTGCCGAAATGGAGCGAGGCCCCGGTCCGGCTCAGCAGGGTCACCGCAATGAACACGCCGAGCCCCATATGCTCGCCCTGGCTGTCGCGCCCCTCCTTGCCGCGCGAGACATAGGGCTCGCCCAGCTGCTGCAGCAATGCTGCATCGAAGCCGGGCCCGTCGTCATTGATGGTGATCTTGAACGTCCGCTCGTCGGCGCGGAGCTTGACCACCACCTCGAATCGCGCGAACTCGAAGGCGTTCTGCAGGAGCGTGCCGAGGCCATGCGAGAGTTCCGGGCTGACCGGCATGCTCGGCGGCTCGCCCTCGCTCTCCACCCGGAACTGGACCTCGCCGCGCCGATAGGGGGCCGCGGCATTCTCGATGAGGGCCGCCACCGGCAGCGGGCCGAAGGGTTCGCTATCGGCGCCGGGCCGCGCGGCGAGCTCCGCCAGGATCTCCTTGCAGCGCTTGCTCTCGCTCAGCAGCAATTCGGCGTCGTTGGCCAGGGGGCTGCCCTTGGGCAGGTCGCGGGCGATCTCATGGGCCACCAGCGCGATGGTGCCGAGCGGCGTGCCCAGCTCATGGGCGGCCGCCGCGGCCAGCGCCCCGACCGCGGAAAGCTGGCGCTCGCGGTCGAGGGCCATCTGTGTCGCCGACAACGCATCGGAGAGGCGCCGGGCTTCCTCCGAGACGCTCAGCACATAGGTTGCGAAGAACAACACCGAAATGCCCAGCGCCAGGGCCAGGCCAAGGATGAATATCGGATCGAGGCGGAATTCGTCATTGGGCCAGGGAAGATCCAGGTGGAAATGGGCCAGCACGGCGATGCTGGCGAGCGCAAGGATGGAAAGGCAGACCGTGCTGAAGCGCGACAGCACGGTCGCCGAAACGATGACCGGCGCCAGGATCAGGATGGCGAACGGGTTGCCGAGGCCGCCGGTCAAATACAGCAAGACGGCCAGCTGCAGATTGTCGTAGGCGAGCTGGATCGCGGCATTGCGGTCGGAGAGCAGGGCAGAGCCACGCCAGCGCGCGGTCAGGAACAGGTTGAGGCCAGCGGAAACGGCCACCGCCAGACCAGCCCAGAGGATGGGCAGCGGATATCCCAGGGCGTAATGCACGATCAGCAGGGCTGCGGCCTGGCCGGCGATGCCGACCCAGCGGATGACTACCAGGGTACGAAGCCGCACGCGGCCTTTCGCCGCCGTCAGTGCGGCGGTAACGGCCCGCAGGCCCGACGGTTTCTCGACCGAGACATCCATGGCGCCATAGGAAGGCGAAGGCGCTCATGAGGCAAGGGAGATGGATGCTCGGGTCAAGCCCGAGCATGACAGGAGGAAAGTGAGCGCCGACGGTGCCGCCCCCTATCGTCATGGCCGGGCTTGACCCGGCCATCCATCTTCCCCCGCCCCCTCGACGGGGGCGGGCAGGGGTGGGGGTGACACTTAAACGCCTCGGCTCAGCCGTAATCGCGCCGTGAAGAAACCTTATCCAGCATCGAAGCTGCCCTTGACGAGCGAAGGGGGATCACATGCCGGAACACCGATACGAGGCGACGCCGCCGCGCGCTCTTATGGGGTTATTTGCCGGCGTCACTTTTCTTGCCGCGGTCGGGCCCATCGTCATTCTTGTGACCCGTCGATTTTGCCACGCCGACCTGTAAGGCCATGTCGGCGCGCTTCTCTACATCGCTGCCATTTTTTTTGGGTGTCGTATCCATATGTCTTCTCCGGCGCGGCGCCGTTCATTCTGCCGATTTGGGCCTTGCTCCATTTTTGCGGTAGGCGCCGCTGGCAAGATACGGTTATGGCCGCTGCTGCTCTGATGTTTATCTGGTTCATGGGCAGATCAATCTGGACCGCGCTGCATGGGCCTGGCCCTTGGGAGACGCCCGCAGGCGATTACACCATCATTCGCCCGATGCCGACCGCCGTCGACTGGCTGAAGATGGCCGCAGGATCGGCCGTGTATGCGGTCATCAGCTCTCTTGTCGCGCTCATCATCTGGCGCATCGCCTATCGGCGCGTTGATGAGACCCCCTCACCCCAACCCTCTTCCCCCTGACGGGCGGAGAGGGAGTTAGGTTTCGACCTTCCCAACGACTGCTTTGCGTACCTCGCGCGGCAGGCGCGCGGAGGCCGTGACTTTCGTGCAGCCGGCATGGCGCGCCAGGCGGTGGATCGCCGTGCGCAGCGCATCGGCCGGCACCGGTGCCAGCTGCTCGAAGCCCACGATGCGCCACTCGTGGCCAGTCTTGGCATGCCCCGCCTTCTTGGCGTCGAGCATGGCGACGATGTGGTCGCCATGGATCACCGGCATGGCGAAGTAATAGCGGCGCTGATGCAGGGGCGTATAGGCCTCGAACTTGAAATCGAGGCCGAACAGCGCGCTGAAGCGCTTGCGGTTGAACAGCAGGTTATCGAGCGGCGGGATGATGCGCGCCGGATGATCCGCCTCGAACGCGCCCGAGGCACGCTGCCAGCCGGCTTCATCTTCCGCCAGATACCAATAGACCGGCTCGTCGGGCAGGTCGCTGACCTTCACCGCCTTTGCGACATTCGACGCCTCGCGCTCCACCAGCGCGCGCCAGCGCTTGATGGATTCTCCGCGCCAGGCGCCGTAATGCAGGGCCACGCGATCAGCCCATTGCTCGGCCGTGGCGATCTTCAGCACCTGGAGGGCCGAGCGCATCAGGAAATGCTCATAGGCGGCCTTGTCCGGCGCCTGCCATTGGGCCAGCTCCGGCAAGGCGCGGTCGCTGACGTCGAACAACCGATGGAAATGCGGCGTGCGGCCGCTGATCTGCACGCGCCGGTCGCTGAAAAGATATTCCAACGCCCGCGTCGTCGACTTGATGGTGTTGAACCCGCCGCGCACCCGGCGCGATTCGAAATGCGAGGGTGCCATCGGCCCCTTCTCGCGGATCTGGTCTTCGATCTGCTGCATCAGTGGCAGCATGCGCCGGCGCGTGCGCTTGGACGCAGGCCTGATATCCGGCATGCCGTGGGAGAGGGTTGGAATCCAGTCGCGCCGCACGGCAAAGACCGGATAGTGGGTCTCGCGGAACTCGCCGCGCTCATAGAGCATGGCATAGAAGGCGGGAACGTCTGCTTCGCTGCGCGCCAGCCAGGCGAGCTCGTGGTTGCGCAGGCCCGTGACCCGGATCGAATCG
>CAZQLF010000258.1:0-5108 GCA_964594035.1 uncultured Rhodospirillaceae bacterium
TGACCCGGATCCGCAACGGCCAGAAGGCGGGCAAGGCGACCATCGTCAGCCCCGCCTCCAAGGCGCGTGCCAACGTGCTCGAGGTGCTGAAGCGCGAAGGCTATATCCGCGGCTATGAGCAGAACGACGGCGAGGCCGGCGGCGCCGAGTTGCGCATCGAACTGAAGTATCACGAGGGCCATCCGGTGATCCGCGAAATTTCCCGCATCTCGCGGCCCGGCCGGCGCGTCTATTCCAAAGTCACGGATATTCCCCGCGTCTTCAACGGGCTCGGCATTTCGATCCTGTCGACGCCGCGCGGCGTGATGTCGGACAACGAAGCACGCGCGGCCAATGTCGGCGGCGAAGTCATCTGCCGCGTGTTCTGAGGGCGAAACCATGTCGCGTGTAGGAAAGAATCCCGTCAGCGTGCCGAGCGGCGTCACCGTCTCGCTCGTGCCCGGCCTGTTCAAGGCCAAGGGCAAGCTGGGCGAGCTCGCGGTCAAGCTGACCGACGAGGTCGACGTCAAGCTGCAGGACAACAAGGTCGTCATCAAGCAGCTCGGCGGCTCCAAGCAGTCGCGCATGATGTGGGGCACGACCCGCAATCTGGTGCGCAATGCGCTGGCCGGCGTGTCGCAGGGCTACAGCAAGTCGCTGGATATCTCCGGCGTGGGCTATCGCGCCGCGGTGCAGGGCAAGACGCTGTCGCTTCAGCTGGGCTACAGCCACGACGTCAATTTCCCGATCCCCTCGGACATCCAGATCAAGTGCGAGAAGCCGACCTCGATCCTGATCACCGGCCCGGACAAGCAGCGGGTCGGCCAGGTCGCGGCCGAAATCCGCAGCTATCGCAAGCCGGAGCCCTACAAGGGCAAGGGCGTGATGTATCTGGGCGAGAAGATCCTGCGCAAGGAAGGCAAGAAGAAGTAGGGACTACGATATGCCACACGCCAGCAAATCACCGCGCGCACGCCGCCAGCAGCGCGTCCGCCATCACCTGAAGATCAAGGCCGCCGGCCGGCCGCGTCTCTCTGTCTTCCGTTCGGGCCTGCACATCTATGCCCAGGTCATCGATGACGGCAAAGGCAAGACGCTGGCCGCCGCATCGACGATCGAAAAGACACTGAAGGGCTCGCTCAAGACCGGTGCCAACATCGAGGCCGCCAAAATGGTGGGCAAGCTGGTCGCCGAGCGGGCGATCGCAGCTGGCGTCAAGGAAGTGGTCTTCGACCGCGGATCCTATCTGTTTCATGGCCGGGTGAAGGCCCTGGCCGATGCCGCCCGCGAGGGCGGTCTGTCCTTCTAGGAGAGGCCAAAGCATGGCACGTAGCGAAAGAGGTGGCGAACGGCGCGAGCGCGGAGGCGATCGCGGCCGCGGCGATGAGGGCGAAGTTGTCGAGAAGCTCGTCAGCATCAACCGCGTTGCCAAGGTGGTGAAGGGTGGCCGGCGTTTCGGCTTTGCGGCACTGGTTGTGGTGGGTGACGGCAAGGGCCGTGTCGGCCATGGTGCCGGCAAGGCCCGCGAGGTGCCCGAAGCGATCCGCAAGGCGACCGAGCATGCCAAGCGCCACATGGTGCGCGTGGCGTTGCGCGAGGGCCGCACGCTGCATCACGATGCCACTGGTCATTTTGGCGCCGGCACCGTGATCATGCGCGCTGCCGTGCCTGGCACCGGCATCATCGCCGGCGGTCCGGTCCGCGCGGTCTGCGAAGCGTTGGGGATCGAGGACGTTGTCGCCAAATCCGTCGGCACCTCGAACCCGCATAACATGGTGAAGGCCTGCTTCGCCGCACTGACGAGCTGTTCCTCGCCGCGCAGCGTTGCCGCTCGCCGCTCCAAGAAGGTCAGCGACATCATCGGCAAGCGCGACGGTGGCGCCGAGGCGAGGGAGTAAGCAAAGATGGCCGAGAACAAGAAAGCCGCGGGCAACGGCAAGAAGGTGCGGGTGACGCAGGTCGCCAGCCCCGCCGGCCGCCTGGCCTATCAGCGCCAGACCCTGAAGGGGCTCGGCCTGAACAAGATGCACCGTAGCCGCGAACTGGAAGACACGGCCGCGGTGCGTGGCATGATCAACAAGGTCCGCCACCTGGTGCGGGTCGATTAAGGAATTACGGCGATGAAGCTCAACCAGCTTTCCGACAATCCGGGCTCGCGCAAGCGGCGCATGCGTGTTGGTCGCGGCATCGGCTCGGGCAAGGGCAAGACGGCGGGCCGCGGCGGCAAGGGCCAGACGGCGCGCACCGGCGTTGCCATCAACGGCTTCGAGGGCGGCCAGATGCCGCTCCACATGCGCATGCCCAAGCGCGGCTTCAACAACGTCCACCGCCTGACCTTCGTCGAGGTCAATGTCGGCCGCCTGCAGGCTGCGGTGGATTCAGGCCAGCTGAAGGCCGAAGGCACCATCGATGCGGCCGCCCTGGTGGCCGCTGGCGTGCTGCGCCGTTCGCGCGACGGCGTGCGGCTACTTGCAAAAGGCGAGATCAAGACCAAGCTTTCTCTGAAGGTCGCCGGCGCCTCTAAGGCCGCCATTGCCGCCGTCGAGAAGGCAGGTGGCACGGTCGAGGTCGCAGCTCCGAAGCCGGCGCCCGCCGAGGCGGGAGCCAAAGCGTAGCAGGACAGGTAGGTCCCCATGGCATCGGCCGCAGAGCAACTCGCCCGCAGCATCAATTTCGGCGCCTTCAGCAAGGCGACCGAGCTCAAAAAGCGGATCTGGTTCACCCTCGGCGCGCTGGTGATCTATCGGCTCGGGACGTTCATCCCGCTGCCGGGCATCGATACCCACGCTCTGGACTTGCTGTTCAGCCAGAACGCGAATGGCATCATCGGCATGTTCGACATGTTTTCGGGCGGTGCGCTCCGGCGCATGACCATCCTGGCCCTGAACATCATGCCCTACATCTCCGCCTCGATCATCATGCAGCTGATGTCGGGCATCATTCCCTCGCTGGAAGCGATCAAGAAAGAGGGTGCTGCGGGCGCCAAGAAGATCAACCAGTATACCCGCACCCTGACCGTCGCTCTCGCAGCCGCACAGGCCTTCGGCATCGCCAATGGTCTTTCGGCCATGCATACGGCGACGGGCCCCATCGTGCTGGCCACCGGACCTGTCTTTTACGTCACCACGGTCGTTTCGCTGACCTGCGGCACGGTGTTCCTGATGTGGCTGGGCGAGCAGATCACCCAGCGCGGCGTGGGTAACGGCACGTCGCTGATCATCTTCAGCGGCATCGTGGCACGCCTGCCTGGCGCCCTGGTCAACACTCTGGAACTCGGCCGCACCGGCGCCCTGGAGGTCTGGGTCATCCTGCTGCTGATCATCGTGGTGTTCGCGGTCATCGCCTTTATCGTCTTCTTCGAACGCGCCCAGCGCCGGATCATCGTCCAGTATCCCAAGCGCCAGGTGGGCAACAAGATGTTCGGCGGCGAGGCTTCGCATCTGCCGCTCAAGCTGAACAGCTCCGGCGTCATCCCGCCGATCTTTGCGAGTTCGCTGCTGCTGCTGCCCGTCTCCATCACCGGGTTCGGCGCCGGCGCTAATTCCGACTGGGCGCAGTGGTTCGCCCAGTATCTGGGCCACGGCAAGCCGCTCTATCTCTTGATGTATGTTGCGCTGATCGTCTTCTTTGCCTTCTTCTATACGGCGGTCGTCTTCAATCCCGCCGACACCGCCGACAATCTGAAGAAGTATGGCGGTTTCATCCCGGGCATCCGGCCAGGCAAGAACACGGCCGACTATCTGGACTTTGTGCTGACCCGGCTCACGGTCATTGGCGCTGCTTATCTGGCCGTGGTCTGCGTGCTGCCGGAAATGCTGCTCGCCTGGCGCCAGTTGCCCTTCTATTTCGGCGGCACCAGCCTGCTGATCGTCGTCTCGGTCACCATGGATACGGTGGCCCAGATTCATTCGCATCTGCTGGCCCATCAGTATGAAGGTCTGATCAGAAAGTCCAAGCTCAAAGGCCGGCGGTGAAGGTCGTCCTGCTCGGGCCACCAGGTGCGGGCAAGGGCACCCAAGCCAAGCGCCTGGAGGAACTGCGCGGGCTGAAGCAGCTTTCCACCGGCGACATGCTGCGCGCGGCGGTGGCCGCCGGAACGCCGCTGGGCAAGCAGGCCAAGCAGGTCATGGAAGCAGGCCAGCTGGTGCGCGACGATCTGATCGTCGCCATGATCGCCGAGCGCATCAAGCAGCCGGACTGCGCCAAGGGCTTCATTCTCGATGGTTTCCCGCGCACGGTGCAGCAGGCCGAGGCGTTGGATGCCATGCTGGCCGAGAGCGGCATCGGTGGCATCGATCGGGTCATCGAACTGGCGGTGGATGAGCCGGCGCTGATCGAGCGCATCGCCGGACGCTTTGCCTGCGCCAAATGCGGGGCGGGCTATCACGACAAGTTCAAGCCGACGGCCAAGGCCGGCGCTTGCGATCGCTGCGGGGCCGCGGAGTTCGTGCGCCGGCCCGACGACCGGGCCGAGGCGGTCGCGGTTCGGCTGGAGGCCTATCGCAAGCAGACGGCGCCGATCCTGCCCTATTACAAGGCCAAGGGCATGCTGCGGACGGTGGACGGCATGGCAAGCCCGGATGAGGTCGCCCGCCAGATCGACCGGGCCTTGGACGAGCCCTTAGGCCAGGGGCTCAAGAGCCGGGCTTGAATGAACGGAAACTAATGCTTAAGTCGTTGACGCGGACCACGTTATTCATATAATCCGCGCCTTCGACAACGCGCCGGGGCCGGGCCAGATGGGCGCGTGTTTCGATATGCCCGGGTTATTTAGCTAGGATTCACAAGGAGATACACAGTGGCGCGAATTGCCGGCGTCAACATCCCGACGCAGAAACGGGTGTTGATTGGCCTGACCTACATCCATGGAATCGGCCGCACGCGGGCCCAGCAGATCGTCAACAAGCTGCAGATCCCGCCCGAGCGCCGGGTGAGCCAGCTGACCGATGCCGAGGTGCTGCGCATCCGCGAGCTGATCGACCGCGAATTCCGCGTCGAAGGCGACCTGCGCCGCGAAGTGGCGATGAACATCAAGCGCCTGATGGATCTCGGCTGCTACCGCGGCCTGCGCCATCGCAAGGGCCTGCCGGTGCGCGGCCAGCGCACCCACACCAACGCCCGCACGCGCA
>CAZQLF010000259.1:0-5094 GCA_964594035.1 uncultured Rhodospirillaceae bacterium
TTGGAAGATGGCGATGCTGGTCGATATCTACCGCGCGCCCGACCTCAAGACCTCGATCATGACCATCAATCTGAACGGGCCGCTGGACAAACCCAACATCGGCCTGACCGGGTCGCTGTTCCAGCCAAGCGCCGGCAGTAATCCGCTGCAGCAACTGATCCCCGGCCTGCAACCCCAGACGCCGCCGGCCAACAACAATGTGCCGCAGTCCAACAACGGCAATGCACCGCAGAACCAGCAGGTCGATCCGATGCAGCAATTGCTGAACGGCCTCAATCAGCCGCAGCAGCAGCAACAACCGCAACAGCAGCAGCCACAACCACAACCACAACAGCAGCAGCCGGCCAATCCGCTGGCGCCGATCTTGCAGAACCTGCTCGGCCAGCCGGGGAATTAAGGGCTGACTGCAGGCCGCGTCCGGCGATTCAATCCGATGGGCCGCGCAGCTCCCAGCTGCCGCGCCGCCGCAGCACGGCCACGTAGTAAATCGCCGAGATGATCATGACCGCCACTGTTGCACCGAGGCTTGGCCGGCCGATGACCGGATCCCGGAAGTTCTGATAGGCGACATAGATCAGCGATAACGCGGCCAGGATGGGTGGGAGAGGATAGAGCGGCATCCGGTAGTGCGCATGCGCCGTCACGCCGTTTTGCCGCCCGGCAATGGCAGCCGTACAGAGCAGCGCATAGATCACCACCAGGCTGGTGCCGGTAATGACGAACAGCAGGGTTTCATTGACATAACAGGCTGCCGCGGCGAGCACCCCGCAGACGAGGGTGGCAGCCCAGGGCGAATGGAAACGGCTGTGGGTTGATGACAACCAGCGGTTCAGGCCCACCGACCAGACCTGGTCGCGCGCCGTGCTGAACAGCAATCGCGATACCTGCAGAATGATGGCGATCACCGCGTTGAAGATGGCAAGCGCAATCGCCAGAGAGATTATCGTGTTGAGCGTTGGACCGCCGGTGGTTGTGATGAAGTCGCCGAGCATGTTTTGCGAGCCAAGCAGGGCTTTGAGGTCGGGCGCCCCCAAAAGCACGGCGGTGACGGGCACCAACTCGGCGAAAACGGTGATGGCCAGCGACCAGAGGATTGCGCGCGCGATATGGCGGGGCGCATCCTGTGTTTCTTCGCCGAAATAGACGGCCTGGCCGTAGCCGTTGTAGGCAAAGATTGCCACGGACGTGGCAAGCCCGATGGCAGCAACGGGCGAAGCGAACATGTTGCCGTCGCTGCCCAGCATCATGGGATGGAAGATCAGATCGGTGAGCGGCCGGCTGACATGGCCGAATCCCAAAATGGAAAGGACGACCAGCGCCACAATCTCGATCGCCAGGAAAATGCCAGTGACCACGGCGTTCGTTCGGATGTTCAGAATGCCCAGGAGGGTAGCAATCAACACCGTTACGGCCGCCGTGGTCTCCGCCGGCAGATTCGGGAAGACCGCGCCGAGATAGATGCCAACACCCAGCGCGATCACCGCCACGATCAGGATCAAGGTTGAGAGGACGAGGCCCAGCACGATGAATCCGGCGAACGGCCCCACGGCCCGGCCGATGATGGCGTATTCCCCGCCGCTGAGCGGAAATGCGGAGGAAAGCTCGGCGTAGACGAAGGCCATGAAGATGCCGACCACGGCCGCGGCCACGAAGCTGATGAAGGCTCCGGATCCGGCTTGTTGAATCACACCTGGGGCGATGATGAAGACGGAGGAGGCCGGTGTGATGGCCGAAACCGTGATCAGAAGTGTGCCCAGCAACTTCATGCTGCGCTTCAGCGTCCCATGCGGCGCGGTCTTGCCGGCCGTCATTGCGCTGTCATTCACCGTTCCCATGATTGCCTCCCAAAAGTTTGCCTGTTTGCCAGCTTTGAGCCCGGCGATACTGCGCCGGGTGCTGCTTTTTCCCTGTTCGCCAGGGCATTTTTGGCAGCTCATATCGTGAACAAACCCAACTTTGAGGCCACGTTAATCCAATTCGAATCATACAACAATGGCAAAATTGTCTTTTTCGCTATAGAAAGAACAGTGTGAGCAACATGAACGAGCTCCGCAGTGCCCTGCAGGCGCATATAAGGGCAAAGTTGATCGACGACCTGCGCGCCGGCCGGCTTGCCTTGGGTGCTACGATCCGTACCGACAATCTGGCCAAGAGCCTGGGCGTATCGCGCACCCCGGTCCGTCAATCGCTGCTGGCGCTGACAAGCGAGGGTGTGCTGGCGCTCCAGCCCACGGGTGCCTTCGTTGTCGCAAGTCAGCCCCCGCCCGAGGGGCGACCGGCGGGCAATTTGGGGCCGGAGGCGACGCTTTATGAGCGGCTATTGAACGATCTGGTGGTGCGGCGTCTCGATGGCGTTGTGACGGAAGTCAGTCTCGTGCGCCGCTATGGCAGCAGCCAGGGTCAGGTCGCAGCCGTGCTCTCGCGGCTCGCCGCCGAGGGCTTGGCGGAACCGGTGACGGGCAGCCGCTGGCGCTTCGCCCAATTCGACCGCGAGGCCATGCGCCAGAGCTACCAGCTTCGTCTCTATCTGGAGCCCGCGATCCTCGAGGAGATGACGGCGCTGGCCGATGAGACGCCGGTGCGGCTTTTGCGCGACGAGCATGAGGAAGCAATCCGCACTCTGTCGGAAGCGACCTCGTTCGATGCGGCGTTCAATCTCGATGCGCGTTTCCACGAATTCATCGTTGGTTTCACGGCCAATGGGCTGATCCAGGACATCATGCGCCGGCAGACGCGGCTGCGCCGCCTGTCGGAGTATCTCGGGCGGCTGCGGCTTGATCGCGTGCGCTCTTCCTTCATGGAGCACAGACAGATTCTGGATGCGATGCTGGACCGCGATTTCGCCTGGGCGGCGGCGCTCATGCGCCGCCATCTTCTGACCTCGCTGCGGCAGATGTCGCGGCACTTCGAGCGCGATCTCAGCGAAATCACCGCCGAATTGCGGGCCGTGGAGGGCCGAAGCGACGATGCCTAAGTCACATGCCGAAATCCGGCCCCGCGCCCGCGACCTGGGCCTCGATTTTTCGGGCAGGCCCGGACGCTGGAATGCCATTACCGATGTCGCCGGCGTCGAGGTCGGTTACGCCACGCTGAACAATGGCGCGACGGGTACCAACGCCGTGCGCACGGGCGTGACGGCGATCCTGCCGCGCGGCCGCGCTGGTGCGGCGATACCGGTGTGGGGCGCCAACTTCTCGCTGAACGGCAATGGCGAGATGACCGGCACTCACTGGTTGGAGGAGTCGGGGACCTTCGTAGGCCCCATCGCGATCACCAATACGCATTCGGTCGGCGCCGTTCATCAGGGCGTCCTCAAATGGATGGTGCGCCGCGCAGATCGCCGCAAGCTGCCCTATGACTGGCTGACCCCCATCATCGCCGAGACCTGGGATGGCTACCTGAACGACATCGACGGATTTCACGTCAGCGATTCCGATGCGTTTGCCGCGCTGGATTCGGCGAAGGGTGGTGCCATCGCCGAAGGCAATGTCGGCGGCGGCACCGGCATGATCACCTATGAGTTCAAGGGCGGCACAGGGACGGCCTCCCGACGCGTGACACTGTCGGGCGAAAACTACTCCGTTGGTGTGCTGGTGCAGGCCAATCACGGGATCCGCCCCTGGCTCAGCGTTCTGGGTGTGCCCGTCGGCGCTCGATTGACCGACGAGCGCCTGTGGAGCCGGGAGCAGGGGTCCATCATCGTGATTGCCGCAACCGACGCGCCGTTGCAGCCGATCCAGGTGAAGCGCCTGGCCCGCCGGATCGCCATCGGCATCGGGCGAACGGGAACGCCCAGCGGCGACAACTCCGGCGACATCTTCCTCGCGTTTTCCACCGCCAACGCCGAGGCGGCGGGAAGCCGCAAGGCGCTGCGCGCGATGCAGTTCCTTGCCAACGAGACGCTCGATCCGTTCTTTCTTGCCGTTGTCGAGGCGACGGAGGAGGCGATTATCAACGCCATGATCGCTGCTGGCGACATGACCGGGCGCAACGGCCGCCATGTGCGGGCCATCGATCACAGCGAACTGGTTGCGGTGATGCGACGCTACGGGCGCGCCACTAAAGCCGCGCCAGCCCATAAATAATGGCGGCGAGCAGGATCGCGGCGACGGCGATGACAGCATAGGCGCCGCGCGTGATGCCGGCGATGATCTTCTTGATGGCCGCGCGATCGTTGACGTTGGGGAATGGCGCTGCCGGCACCGGCACCTCGAGGAAGCGACAGAGGGGCTCCCAGCCCTGGTCGACCGAATAGACAAGCAGCTTCTCCGGCGGCACCGTCGCTTTCACCTGGTCGATGTGGTCGTGATAGAAGCCGAGCGCCTCGCCGCGATCGGCCATGGTGCCCCTATGCGCGCGGTCCCAGATCAACTTGTTGCACATGTTGCGCATCTTGCGCGGGAAGGGCGCTATCCAAGACAGCAAGCGGAACTGCCAACTGCTCTTGCTGAAATAGATCGTATCTATGGTGCTGTCGTACCACGCATCGGCACCCTTGGGATGCAGGGTCAGCAGGACCTTGGCATCCGGATAAGCCAGCAGCAGCTGGCGCCAGACGCAGGCGGCAGGATTGTCCACCGCCGCCGTGTAGTTGGCGAAGACGCGGTGCCAGTCATGGGCTGTGTCCGCCGGCAAGTTCGCCGCATTGTTCCAGAAATCGAGATGGCCCTTGTTGGCCTTGTTCTCGATCACCTCATACATGTGATAGCAGGGAAAACCGAGCTGGTTCAGCGCAGCGTAGGTTGAGGCAGTTCCCGTGCGGCCGAAGCCGACGCCGATAATCTTGAGCGTCATCTGCCGCTTTCCCCGAAGCAGAAATTTCACGCCAAGATTAGCGCTTGCGTGCCTCCTCCAACAGGAAAACGCGCACCGCGCTTGAGAGATTGCGTCCGGCTCGGCCGCGGTCGATCTCATCCACCAGCCGCGCCAGCGACCAGCCGCGCTGCTTCGCCCGCTCGCCCAGTGCCGCCCAGAATTCCGGCTCCAGTGACAGGCTGGTTCGATTCCCAGCGATGGTGACCGAGGGTTTGACGAACGTCCCGTGGTCCTGCCGGCGCCTATCTGCTGGGGCCCACCATGTCCTGCGGGCGAACC
>CAZQLF010000260.1:0-5080 GCA_964594035.1 uncultured Rhodospirillaceae bacterium
CGAAGCCTGCGGCCGAGAGATGCGCATCCTTGGCAGCATAGATGCGCCCGCCGTTATCCAGCACCATGCGCTCCAGCCGCGTCAGCAAATCGTCGACGCCGGGGCGCGCCGGGAAGTCCAGTGCCAGCGTGTGGCCCCGACCGCCGAAGGAGATCAGCCCCGCCCCCTCCTGCCCCATGGTTTTCAGAACACCGAGGAACGAGGCCGCCCGCGAACCGACGCAGGTCTCCAGGATCGAACGCAGCGCGTTGCGGCTGTTGGCTTCGGGCAACAGGCACTGGAACTGGTGAAATCCGCGCCGGCCGTAGAGCCGGTTCCAGCCGCTGATGGCGTCGAGCGGGTAGAGAAAACGGTCATAGGCCGCGCGCCGCTCGCGGCCGCGCTTGGGCACGCGGCGCCAATGCTGGGTATTGAAAAGACCGATCGTGAGCGGGTTGAGGACGAAGGCCGGAAAATCGAAGGGAACGCGCCGGCGCCAGGCCTCGCGATAGCGCTCGCCGTCTTCCGATGGCGCTGGATCGGCGCTTTCGACAATGCCGCGGCCGAGATTGCCACCCGAGGCCAGTGCATCGACCCAGCCCACGGAATAGGTCGCGGAGCGGCGCACCTCTTCGAGGAGGTCGAGAAATTCGTCCAGATCGCCGACCCTGCGTTCGCGCGACGCGACGAAGCGCGAGGGGACCGGCATCATCTTCAGTGCCACCGTGACGATGACGCCTGTCAAGCCGAGCCCGGAGACCGTCGCCTTGAACAGGGCATCGTCGGGCATGAGCCTGCGGATCTCGCCCGAAGGCAGCATCAGTTCAAGCCAGGCGACATGCCGGCCGAAATTCCCGGCCCGATCCTGGTTCTTGCCATGCACATCATTGGCGACAGCGCCGCCCAGGGTGGCGAAGGCTGTTCCAGGGCTGACAGGCGTAAGGAAACCCCGGGGAAGAAGTATCCGGCGGAGATCCTCGAAGGTGACACCCGCCTCGGCGACCAGCAGGCCGCTGGCGGGATCGAAATCAAGCAGCCGGTCGAGGCGGCTGGTGAGGATCGCCTGGCCGCCCGAATTGAGCGCCGCATCGCCATAGCTTCGCCCCGCGGCATGAACGATGACGCCCCGCTGGTCCACCGCCTTGAGGGAACGGGCGAGTTCGCCGATGCGCTCGGGACGTGCCGCATCCATCTCGGCATGCAGCACCCGGCCCCAGCCGGTGAAGAGATCGCGACGCCAGCCGGGATGGGTTGTTTGCTCAGCCATAGATGAGCAAGGCGAAGGTGGCGATCCAGCCGAGGATGGTCAGCAGCAGGAACCGGTCGCTCAGCGCCAGCCGCGTGGGCGAGCCGGAGCGATGCTCGACCAATGTCACCTGCAGATAGCGCAGCACGCCCGCGATGACGAAGGGCGCCGTCAGGAACAGCTTGTCGCTGTGCAGGCGGGCCATGTTCTCCGGCTGCGTCGTATAGAGCAGATAACTGACCACAAGCGCGGCCAGCACGATTGCCAACGAGGCATCAATGAAGGGCAGATTGTAGCCAGCAAGGCTCAGGCGGTGCTCATCATCCACACCCAGCACCAGATCGTCGCGGCGCTTGGCGAAGGCCAGGAACAGCGCAAGCAGCAAGGTACAGGCGACAATCCAGACGGTGGGGACGATACCGATGAGCTCGCCGCCGGCATAAATGCGGAGCACGAAGCCGATCGCGATGCACAGCACGTCCAGGATCGAGATCTGCTTCAGCCAGAAATTATAGGCGACGTTCTGGACCACATAGATCGCCAGCACGATGCAGAAGCCCCGCGGCAGGTAGAGCAGCGAGATAACCGCACTCGCCAGCACCAGAACCAGTGCCACCACCCCGGCCGTTCCCGGGTTGATGGTGCCGGCGGCCAGTGGGCGCAGGCGCTTGGTCGGGTGCTTTTGGTCGACCTCGCGGTCGACCCAATCGTTCAGGATATAGATCGCCGAGGCGGCGGCGGAAAAACAGCCCAACCCCAGCACCACGCTCAGCAGGTTCGCCCAGGAGAGAGCCTGCGGGGTGAAAAACAGCGGCGCCGCGACGAAAGCGTTCTTGATCCATTGATGCGGCCGCATCAGCGAGACGATCAGCCCCATCATTGGCTCTTCCGCTCGACATTTTCCCGTTCGGCATTCTCCCGGGCGCCGATTTCCCGGGCCGCGATCTCGCGCGCCAGCGGCAACGTCACGGGCCGGCGCTGCGCGAGAGACTCCCGGTCGAGACATCCAACCAGCCGGCGCAGGGTTTCAAAACTGCGCTCGATGCGTTTGGTGAGAAATGTGACCACCTCCGGCGCCACCGCAAGCTGGCGATCGGCGAAGAGCTTCACCAGGACAGCCTCGATCAGCTGGTCGTCGGGCGGATCGATGCCGACGGCCGGGAGAGCTGCCAGTCGCGAGGCAAGGTCGCGAAGCCCGAGAGTCCAGCGCGCCGGTGGTTGCTCTGCGACGATCAGAAGATGACCCCCGTTTTCGGCGAGGTGATTATAGAGGTGAAGCAGTGCTGCTTCATCCAAGGGCGGAGAGCCATCGAGGATTGCGGCCCTGGACCCGGCCAAAAGCCGGGGCGCCGGCGCACCGGCGAGATCGGCAGGTTCAAGCAGCTGCGCCCGCGCGCGCGCCTGAAAGACATGGGCCAGGTGCGTTTTGCCGCAGGCGGCAGGTCCATGCACGGCAAGGCCCGCGGCCGGCCAATCGGGCCAGCGATCGAGCCAGGCCACGGCCGCCTGGTTGCAGGGCGCCACCAGGAAATCCTCGCCGCTGAAAGAGGCACGGTGACCTAGGTCGAGGGGGAGTTGGGCCATCGTGGATCGCCGCGGAAATAGCGGCTGGCAAGATATTGCTGGGTGGCAAAGCGCATCAGCACGCCGATGACGGCGGCAATGGGAACGGCCAGCAGCAATCCGACGAAACCGAACAGAGTGCCGCCTGCAAGCAAGGCGAAGATGACCCAGACCGGATGCAGCCCGACGCGGTTGCCCACTAGGCGCGGCGTCAGCACGTAGCCTTCGAGCACCTGGCCCACCACGAAGACGCCAAGCACAATGAACACCGGTCCCCAATCGGAGAACTGGGCAAGCGCAATGCCAACGGAGACGACCAGGCCCGTGATGCTGCCGACATAGGGGATGAACGAGATCATGCCGATGCCGAGCCCCACCACCAGGCCGAATTCGAGCCCGACGAGGCTGAGGCCCAGCGCGTAATAGGCAGCGAGCACCAGGCAGACGCTGGCCTGGCCTCGGGCAAAGCCCGCGAGGTTGCGGTCGATCTGGCGGATCTGGACGTGGATGGTGTCGCGATGCTGGCGCGGCAGCAGATCATCGATGCGCGTCACGAAATGGTCCCAGTCGCGCAGCAGGTAAAACGCAACCACCGGCGTGATGAACAACAAGGAGAGCAGATTGGCGAAGGCCACGCCGCTGCTCACGATGCGGATGATGGCAGCACCAATCCAGCTGACGATGGCGCCGATCTGGGCCGAGACGCTGCTGCGCAGATCGGCCAGGCTGCCGATGCCCAGACGCTCCGCCACCGTCTGGATCTGCGGCAGCAGCCGGTCGGCCGCACTGTTGAGATATCCAGGCAGCCGTCCGGCGAAATCGATGAGCTGGCGCTCCAAAATCGGCACGACGATCAGCAGTGCCAGCACGATGACGATGCCAAAGCCGATACTGACGATGACGGTCGCCCAGCTGCGCGAACAGCCATGGGTCTCCAGCCAGTCGCAGATCGGATCCAGGAAATAGGCCACGGCCATGCCGGCGACGAAGGGCAGCAGGATGCCGCGCAGCAAATAGAGGGCCACCAGGAAGAGAGCGAAGCCGATAAGCCAGAAGTAGAGCTGGCCGCGTCCGTTCATGCGCTCACGGCTGCGTGCCGGCCAGTTCCAGGGTGGTATGCCCGTCGCCGGTATCCTTGAGCACAACCGCGCGCTGCTGGAGGGCCCGGGCCAGCTGATCGCGATCGCCGACGAAAACGAGATCGAGCTCGGCGTGGCTCTGCATGAGATAGACAACGTCGACCTGGTGCAGCGTCGTTACCGCCGTCAGCCGCCGGCGCAGTTCCGCCCATTGGGCAAGGCCATTGATCGATGCCTCCACGGTCAGCCGCTGCTCGACGCTGGAGTTCACCTGGTTCTGCGCGATCCAGTCCTGCTGGATGCGATCGGTGATGCGATCGATCGCCTGGGCGTAGGCGGCATCGGGATTGGCGGGATCGCCGCTGACCTTGTCGTCAAAGGTGCCGCTGGGACCAGCGATGCCATAGCGCGCCACGCTGATGACAATCGTTCCGGAGGGATCGGGGCGTGCGATCGCGACCGCAAAATCGGCCACATTGTAGTGCTGGGCCAGCGCCTGCAGCTTCGCCACATCGCCGGAGGCTGCCTGATCGGCGGTGATGGCGCCCGTATCGCCGGCATCCCCCTTGGGCAGGATCAGTTCGACCAAGCCGCCGCTGGGCCGATGGGTCTGCCAGGCTGCGCGCCAGCCATTGCCATCTTCCCAGAGCTGGTTCTTGCCGCCGCTTGCCAGCACCGGCACCACCAGCACCGGCGGGCTGGGCGCCGTGTTGCTCGAGACACCGCCCTGCCGCAGCAGGGCATTCAGGCCATCGACACGGTAACGGAAGGCGAGCTGGCCGATGTAGCGCACGGTCGAGCTCTGTTCGGATTCGACCTCGTAATCGGCCACCAGATCGGTGATCTGGCTGTCGCTGAGTTGCGGCATGTGGTCGACATCGGCAGAGGGCGCCAGCATCAGCAGGGCCTGGCGCAGGCCCTTGCGCTGGCCCTGCAAGACGGCTTGCGCGCGGGCATCCACGGCGTTGCCGGCCGTCACCAGCTCAAAGCGGTGCTCCCGCCAGCGCTCCTCGTCAAAGCCTTGCACCTGCCGGCCGATGCGCTTGCATTCAAGGGGGGCCTTGGCCGCAAGGATCCGCCCGAGCGCCTCGGGGTCGGCAAAGAGGCGCGCCTTGCTGGCCATCATCCACTGCTCCGCCCAGGCGTAACGCGCGCGACCCCGCGTAAACTCACAGGGCCAGAACTGGCCGAACCCCGCTTCGGGAAACTTGAC
>CAZQLF010000261.1:0-5067 GCA_964594035.1 uncultured Rhodospirillaceae bacterium
CCCAGCATGGTGGCATCCCACACCATGGGCGAATTGCAGTTCACCACCGAGGTCAACACCGTGTGGTGCTCGAGGAAATCCGCGCCGAACAGGATTTGCGCCAGCTTCACCGCATCGGCCGCGCGCTCCGGCGTCGTCACCATACCCATGAAGGGCTTGTCGGAATATTTGATGTGGGAATAGACGATCTCGAGATGCCGCTTGGGCACCGGCACGTCGACCGGCTCGCAGATTACGCCGCCGGAATGATGCAGCACCGGCGTCATGTAGGTGAGCTTGATGAAATTGCGCAGGTCTTCCAGCGTGCCGTAGCGCCGCTCGTTATCGAAGCCGCGCACGAAGGGCGAGCCATAGACCGGCGCGAAGACCGTGTTGCGCCCGCCGATGACGACGTTGCGCTCCGGATTGCGGGCATGCTGGGTGTATTGCGAGGGGGTAAGCGCGAGCTTTTCCATCAGCAGCTCGCGTGGGATGTGCACCCGCTGGTTCTTCACATCGGCGCCCGCCTCGCGCCACGCCTTGAGCGCCGGCTCATCGCGGAATTCGATGCCGATCTCTTCCAGGATCGTCATCGACTGATCGTGCAGCAGCTCGATGCCCTCGGCGCTCAGCAGCTCGTAGAGCGGAATGTCGCGGGTGATGTAGCGCTCCTGCACCAGCGGCGCGCTCGCCCGCTCGGCGCGCCGGCTCGCCGTGCCGCCGCGTCTCGTCTGCTGGGGTGCCTGGGCTGTCATCCCGGAAATGCTAGCGAAGCTAGTGGGTCGCGTCCACCGACACCCTTGCAGGCGTGATTCTGCCCCCGAACTGCAGCCAGGCCACGCCCAGCAGCGTGACCACGCCCCCGATGAGCTGAAGAGCCGTCGGCTCGATGCCGATCGCGACGCTGAGGAGGACGGCGAATACCGGGGACAGGTTCAGGATTACCGTCGCAATAGTCACGCCGAGCCGTGCCGCGCCCAGATTCCAGAGCGCGATACAAATCGCCGTCGGAACGACGATCAGATAGGCGAGGATGGCCAGGCCGCCCAAGCCGGGCCACGACGTGGGCGGCGGCTGCAGGCCGATGGCGGTTGTCACGGCGAACACGATCCAGAGGCAGAGTCCGGCGGCCGCCGAGGTCACCATGGTCAAGCGGAGTTGGCCAATGCCAAGTGGCGCGAGCCACGCCTGCGCCTTCATCGAATACCAGGTCCAGCAGACGAGACCGAGCACCAGCAGGCCTATGCCGCCATAGCCCTCATGGGCACTATCCGTTTGGCCAAACGCAACCAGCAGGCCGCCGACGACGGTGAGTACAATGGGCATCACCGAGCGTCTGCTGACACGCTGGCCCAGGATGACCCGGTCCATCAGGGCAGCGACGACCGGGCCCGTTGCAAGTATCGCCGCCGCGGTAATGGGCCCCGAGTAGGCGATGCCAAACGTGTAGCAGGTGCCGAAGCCGGCCACGCCGAAACCGCCCAGCATCAGGATTCGCCGCCAAGGCAGATTGATCGGCAGTACGGCACCCTGCTCGAGCAGTGCAATCAGAATGGCAAGGACCGGTGCTGCCATCGAATAACGGATGGCAGCCAGAAGAAACGGCGGGAGATTTTCAAGCAGTACCGTGGTCAAGGGCACTTGCGAGCCCCAACCGACCGCGGTGAGCAAGACCCCGCCCATGGCGAGAAGTTCGCTGCGGCGACTGGCCTGACCCGGGATCACAGGTGGGGCGCCGAAAGTGGCCTGGGCTTTCCGCTTCAGCGCATGGTCGGCATGACGAATTCGGCGCCGGCGCGAATACCCGTGGGCCAGCGCGCGGTGATCGTCTTCAGCTTGGTATAAAACCGCACGCCCTCGGGACCGTGCATGTGATGGTCGCCGAACAGCGAGCGCTTCCAGCCGCCGAAGCTGTTGAACGCCATGGGCACCGGGATCGGCACGTTGATGCCCACCATGCCGATCTTGATTTTCGAGGAAAATTCGCGCGCCGCGTCGCCATCGCGGGTGAAAATCGCGGCACCATTGCCGTATTCGTGGTCGTTCACCAGTTTGACGGCGGAGTCATAGTCCGGCGTGCGCACCACGGAGAGTACAGGTCCAAAAATCTCTTCCTTGTAGATCTTCATCGATGGCTTCACCTCGTCGAACAGGCACCCGCCGAGGAAGAAGCCGTTCTCATAGCCCTGCAGCTTCAAGCCACGGCCATCAACCAGCAGTTTGGCGCCTTCCTTCACACCCTGGTCGACATAGCCCCTCACCTTGTCGAGATGGATTTTGGTGACAAGCGGCCCCATCTCGGAGTCGGGATCGGTGCCCGGGCCAACCTTCAGCGCCCGCACCCGCGGCAGCAGCTTCTCGATCAGCGCATCGCCCGCCTTGCCGACGGCAACCGCCACCGAGACGGCCATGCAGCGCTCGCCGGCCGAACCATAGGCAGCACCCATGACTGCGTCGGTCGCCTGGTCCATGTCGGCATCGGGCATCACCACCATGTGGTTCTTGGCGCCGCCCAAGGCCTGCACGCGCTTATTGTTCGACGCACCCGTGTGATAGATGTACTCGGCGATCGGTGTCGATCCCACGAAGCTGATGGCGGCGATGTCGGGATTGTGCAGCAGCGCATCCACCGCTTCCTTGTCGCCATTCACCACGTTGAACACGCCGTCCGGCAACCCCGCCTGCTTCAGCAGATCGGCCAGCATCAGCGAGCAGGAGGGATCGCGCTCCGAGGGCTTCAGCACGAAGGTATTTCCGCAGGCGAGCGCGATGGGGAACATCCACATCGGCACCATGGCCGGGAAGTTGAACGGGGTGATGCCGGCGCACACACCGAGCGGCTGGCGGATCGCCCAGGAATCGACATTCGTTCCGACATTCTCGGTGAAGTCGCCCTTCAGCAGCTGTGGAATGCCGCAGGCGAACTCGACGACCTCGAGGCCGCGGATGCAGGAACCCTTGGCATCGCTCAGCACCTTGCCATGCTCGGCGGTGACGACGGCGGCGAGCTTGTCGATATTCTCTTCCACCAAACTCTTGAAGCGGAAGATGACGCGGGCGCGCTGCAGGGGCGGGGTCTGCGACCATTTCGGGAAGGCGGCGGCCGCGGCGGCCACGGCGGCATCGACCTCGCCCTTGCTGGCGAGCGAGACGCGGGCCTGGACCTCGCCGGTGGCCGGGTTGAACACATCGCCGTAGCGGTTGCTGCGGCTCTCGCTGCTCTTGCCGTTGACCCAGTGCCAGATGGTTCTACTCATGACGCTTTTCTCCGCGCATTTGATGAGGCCGCTCGCCCCTTTGCCGTTTCGTGGCCGCGGCCGGATGATTTCCGCTGGTGATAGGTCAGCGCCAGCGCGATGCAATGGCTAAGCGCCGCCTCGTCGATCGTATCGTCCAGATTAAACAGGATGCTCCTGTTTCCTTGATATGTCAGTTCGTTTGGGTAGATCTCGCGAAATGTCGCAACCAGGTCGGTCTGGCAGTGGAAGAACATCGCATAGCGACGCGGTTCGCCCTTCACCCGATCGATCCGCACCGTGGTGCCGCTGCCGGATTCAGCCGGCAGATAGCTCGGCTGGCCCCATTTCAGGGTCTCTTCCAGCGGCCCGACGCCTTCAGTCTTTTGTGCCGTCTCCAGGATCAGCCGGCGCAGCGCTCTGAGTTTCTTGCGCAACGCCGGCGGGTAACTCGCGAAGGCCGTGTCGGTCTCGCTTGCCTGTCTCTGCCGCGCATTGCCGGGTTCTGTTCCCATGAAGGGCCGAAATCTATCCATTCATGATGGCTGCGCAAGGGCCAGGAGCGCCCTATGATCTGGCCCCCATGACCCAGCCCAATTCTCCGAACCCTGACGATCGGCTCAACGCCTTCATCCCCCATGACAAGGTCCATCTTGCCGGAGCCCCCGCCGGGCCGCTGAAGGGCATCCGCTTCGCCGCCAAGGACATCTACGACATCGCAGGTCATGTGACGGGCTGCGGCAACCCGGACTGGCTGGCAAGCCACGGTCCCGCGACGGCCACCGCACCCACGGTTGCTAAGCTGCTCGCTGCTGGCGCGGAGCTGGTGGGCAAGACCATCACCGACGAACTTGCCTACAGCCTGAATGGACAAAACTTCCACTACGGAACGCCCATCAACGTCAACGCACCAGGACGAATTCCCTGCGGCTCATCCAGCGGCTCGGCTTCCGCGGTAGCGGGCAAGGCCGTGGATACGGCGCTAGGCTCCGATACCGGCGGCTCGGTACGCGTGCCGGCCGCCGTCTGTGGCATCTATGGCATCCGCCCGACCCACGGCCGCGTCAGCCTGGAAGGCGTAATGCCGCTGGCCACGTCTTTCGATACCGCCGGGTGGTTCGCGCGCGAGGCTTCACTCATGGAGCGGGTCGGCGCGGCGCTGCTGGGTGAGGACACGGCTAACCCGCAGCCGGGTGTTGCACGCATCAGCGATGCCTTCGCGTTGGCCGAGCCAACGGTTCAGGCAGCCTTGCAGCCTTTGGTGCAGAAGGCCGAGGCGCTGTTGGGCGCGAAGCCCGCCATCGAGATCGGCAATCTCGCCGACTGGATGATCACCTTCCGCAAGCTGCAGGCCCGCGAGATTTGGCAGACCCATGGGCCGTGGATCGAAAAGCGGCGACCGAAATTCGGGCCGGAGGTCGCCGCCCGCTTCGAATGGGCGCGTGGTGTCGCGAGCCAGCCGGCGGGCGATGAAGCCGACCGGCGGCGCAGCTTCACCGCACGCCTGGTGGCGATCCTGGGCTCCGTCGGAATTCTGCTTGTCCCCTCAGCGCCGGACATCGCGCCGCTGCGCGGCCTGGAAGGGGCACAATCGCAGAAATTTCGCGATAGCACGCTGACGATCAACTGCATTGCGGGCCTGGCGCGGCTGCCGCAGGTGAACATTCCGGCTGGCCGGGTGAATGGCTGTCCTGTGGGTCTGTCACTGATCGGTCCGCCAGGCAGCGATCGGGCGCTGTTGAACCTCGCGGCTCAGCTCTCGTAGCGCACCACGGATTCGAAGGCCGTTTCGATTCGCTCGCGCCCGCCGAGGAAGGCCAGCTCGTTGATGAAGGCCGAGCCCACCACATCC
>CAZQLF010000262.1:0-5061 GCA_964594035.1 uncultured Rhodospirillaceae bacterium
GGGCTGTCGAACAACGGCTCGATGGCTCTGCCGAACAATTCGCATTCCTGCTTGTTGTCCAGGAATTTTTCCCACGCCGCAAGAAAGGAGGGGCGCGGAATCGAATCATCGTCGGTGATGACGATGAGCCGCCCTTGGAGCGCTGGAATGGCGGTATTGAGTGCCCTGCTTTTGCCGGGTACCGATTCACGGAGCATTTCCAGGGGCAGATCAGCGCGAAAGCTCTCAATGATCTTAGCGGTCGCGTCGGTGCTCGCGTTGTCGACAATCAGTATTTTCCAACCCACGCTGGGCGCGCGAAACTTTTGGTACCCGTCTAGCGTGCGCGGCAGAACGGCTTCGCCGTTGCGAGTTGCCAGCAAAACCGTTAGTGCGACGTCATGTGTTGCTTGAATCATGGAACCGGGGACCGCGAACAGCACAATGAAGATATCCCGGCAATGCGCATAGATGGAAGTCATGACGCGCCCTCTGGACATTGTTGTGAGAGGGAGCATCACCGCGCGGCAGGCCCTGACTATCTGGAGCAAGGCAAGACAGCGAATGCCATTTCTCGATACCGGTGAGGCGAGGGTATTCTACGAACAGATCGGCCATGGCCCCGACCTGGTCTGGGTGGGCGGGGGCGGCACCGTCGGCCGCGACTGGCAGCGCTTCCAGACGCCATATTTCGCCGCCCGTTTCCGCAACACGACGTTCGACAACCGGGGCATCGGCCATACTGTCTGCGATCGGCCGATGCCCTGGGGCATGGCGGAGTTCGCCCGCGATCTCGCAGCCCTTGTCGAGAAATCCTGTAGGCCGCCGGTAGCGCTGGTCGGTACGTCGCTCGGCTCGGCCATCGTCCAGTAGCTGGCGATCGATCGGCCGGATCTCGTTCGGGTCGCCGTCCTGATGGGAACCGGCGCCTGGAGCACGGGCTGGGGGTGGGATTATCAGGAAGCGGAGATCGATTTTCGCCGTGCTGGCGGCAATCTCGGCGGCATGATGGGCGTGGCGCACTATGCGGCAATGCTCTATCCGGCCCGTGCACTAGGTGACCGCGAGCTCTGGCCGAAGCTGAAAGCCCTGATGCTGGAGTGGATGGAATCGGGCGAGAACGAGACCTCCCTGGTGCCGCAGTGGGATGCTTCGTTGCGCTACGACCAGAGGGCGGCTTTGCCCAGCGTGCGGGTTCCCGTTCACGTGCTCGCCTTCGCGGAGGATGTCCAGGCTCCGCCCCAGGATGGCGAGGAGGTGGCCCGCCTGGTGCCGGGAGCGAAGCTCGTTGGGCTGAACGTCGATCACACCTGGGACAACGCGGCAGCAACCGGCGGTAACCTCGATGCGTACCAGCCCGCCACTGTCCGGGGCGGCCACGCGGTGACGCTCGTCGGCTACCGGGCGGATGGTCGATTCATCATACGCAACAGCTGGGGTACGGCGTGGGGCGACCACGGCTTTGCCTATGCCAGCGAGGCATATATAAACGCCGCCTTCTACACCGAAAGCTACGGTGTGACGCTCTGAGGCGGATTGCGGCGGCCGCAACCTGAAATTGTCCCTGTCGCGGCGGTTGCGCTCCGCCAGCGGGGCGTCGAGACTGCCAGCGGATTGGCTTTCCGGTGGCGGCGAAAACAGTGGCTCAGCTGACCCTTACTGCTGCGGACAACGGATGTCGCGTGCCTGTCCACGTCGGCGACGAGCTCAATCTTCACCTCGCGGAGAATGCCACCACCGGTTACCGCTGGGCGCTCGACAGTTATGACGCCGGGCTGCTGGAACTCCTCGAAACCACGGCCAACTATCCCAACGCGGCTGTTGGATCAGGCGGTGAAGCGCTTTTCCGCCTTCGGGCTCATGCCTTCGGCGCCAGCGAAATCACCCTGAAATACTGGCGGCATTGGGAAGGTGCGGGATCGATCATTCAGCGCTTCGCCGTCACCATCGAGGCGGCCCGCTGACCCCGCTGCAGATCGACTATTTTCTGGCAAACGTGGCATCGCCCTTCAGGTCGAGCAATTTGCCCAGCGTGCTCCAGCTGAACCAGAACGTGCCATTCTTTCGTCCGCCCCAGGTCGGCCCCCAGGACTGATAGCACCAGACCCGCTTTTTCGCGGCATCAATGCCGAACATCTCGATCTCGTGCCCGCCGCGGATTTTCGCACGGGCGCCGAGAGGGCATTCGCCGTCGGGTTTCGGGGAATCGAAGGAATCGTACCAGTTTATGCCGAGGATCCCGGGGCCGAGCGTGAGCGAACCCAGCAGCTGTTCGAGGCTGAAGGTGTGGGCATAGCCGGAAATGTATTTGGCCTTCACCGCTGCCTTCATCACCCCGAGTCCGGTACTGCCGGTATCGCTAGGCGGATACTTGCCCGGCACGTCATCCAGTGACGTCGCCACCTTGTAGAGGGCGACCGCATCGGCCTCGGTCAGGTTACGGCCCTTCACCCAGAAAGGATCGGTCATTAGCAGCCCGGCCATTGCATTGCCGGTGCAGGAGCCGAGGTCGCCCTGGTCGAACGGCTTACCATGCCGCTTGTGCATCACCGTCTTGACGGCGGCAGTGCCGGCGGAGAATGACCAGCTGCGTGGATCGTGCTCGACATGGCGGCCAAGGCGCCCGGGACCCGGCTTTTCCGGAATAATCTTGCGAATGGTCGTCATAGAGCGCCTCCCCGGGTTGGCATTGTTGGTGCCGATTCTTGCGCTTCCAGAGGTAAAGACAGCACTAAGAGGCGGCGCCTCGCAGCTGCTAGCCGCCCGAAGGGCGTCGGTCCACCTGGATGAAAATAGCGTCGCCCTCGACTTTTGCCGGATAGGTCTTGAGGTCCACATGGGCCGGTGCGCGAAGAGCCCGGCCGGTGCGGATATCGAAGCGGCCGTTATGCATGGGGCATTCGATCACGTGGTCTATGACGAGCCCGTCGCAAAGATGGGCTTGCTCGTGAGTGCACAATCCGTCGGTCGCATAGACCTCGCCGCCTGCGCGATAGACCGCAAATGTTCTTTCGCCGAAATCGAAGCGCCGGACATCATCCTCGTCCAGGTCGGCAAGCGGCCCCACTTTGACCCAGCCCGTCATGCAGAGCCTTCTGCATCGGCCATCGTCGAACGCTGTGCCGGCAATTCGCGCCGGACATAAAAGGATGGATCGCGCCACTGCCGGTAAAGACTGGGGAGAATCTCGCGCCAGGCGGCCCAATTGCTGCCGTAGGCCGGCGGGCAATCATCCTTGATCGCCCGATGGAGGCGCGGCAATGCATGATACGGGACGGTGGGGAACATGTGATGTTCCACATGATAGTTCATGTTCCAGTACAGGAACCGCGACAGGGGATTCATCATCACGGTGCGGCTGTTGAGGCGGTGATCCAGCACGTTCTCCGGCAGGCAGGCATGCTGCGGCAGGCCGAAGAGATTGTAGAGCCAGGCGCCATAGATCGACGGCAGGCCGATGAAGAGCAGCGGCAGCCAGGAACCGAGATACAGGCAAAATGCGCCGAGAAGTGCGTAGACCGCAATCCACGCCCGCGCCTGGCGGACCACGCGGCGCCATTCCGCCGGGGGGATGAAGCTTTTCTCCTCCTCCGAGACATGACCGGCGGCGTTTCCCAACGCCTTGAAGAATTCCTCCGGCGCCAGCTTCAGGCCGAAAAAGTCGGCGAGCAGCCCGAGCGGATTGATGGGCAGCCGCGCCTGGACCTCGAGATCGCGGCCGGTGACCAGAGTATCGGTGTGGTGGCGAGCATGGCTCCAGCGCCAGACGGTCGGCCGACGCGCGACCTGAAATGAAGCGAGTTGATAGAGAAGGTCGTTGAGCCAGGCTGTACGAAAAGCTGTGCCATGCCCGGTCTCATGCCATCGCGAATCGGCAGGGCCGGCATAGAGCGTGCCGTAGAGAAGGAAAGCTGGAATGGCCCAGACCGTGCCGATGGAAATGAACGCCAGCACGCCCGAGGAAACGATCAGGCCATACCAGACGATGGTGTCGCGGATCGCCTCGCCATCGGACCGGCGCATGAGATCCTTTATCACGGCGCGGGAAAGCGCCGATTTGTACCAGGAGGCACCGACGAGCCCGCGGCTTCGCGCCAGATCACCGGCTCCACCGATGAGGCGATAGTCGCGCCGGCTGCGGATCAGCCCGTCAGCCATCAGCCGAACCCCCCGCCGACCCCGATGCCGCTGATTTCGGCCTGGATGCGCTGCATGTCCTCGCCGCCGGCCATGGCCTGCAGCACCTCATCACGGGTGATATCGGCACGAAGGAAGGTGCCCTTGCTGGCGCCGCGGTTGAGCAGGGTGAAGCGGTCGGCCACGGCATAGGCGTGGTGAATGTTGTGGCTGATGAAGACGACACCCAGTCCCCGCTGGCGGGCCTGGGCCACGTATTTCAGGACGATAGCCGCCTGATGCACGCCGAGTGCGGACGTCGGCTCGTCGAGGATCAGCACCCGTGCGCCGAAATAGACAGCCCGGGCAATCGCCACGCATTGGCGCTCGCCACCGGAAAGCGTGCCCACGGCCTGTGCCGGATCGCGCAGGTCGATGCCGATCTGGGCAAGTTCTTTCACAACGATGGCATCGGCCGCGGCGATGTCGAAACGCGAAAACGGTCCCCAACCGCGCACAAGCTCGCGGCCCATGAAGAAATTCCGGGTGATGCTCATCAGCGGCACCATGGCCAGGTCCTGGTAGACCGTGGCGATGCCCGCATCCAGGGCTGCTCGCGGCGAATGAATCTCGCCGGGGCGGCCGTCTATCAGATAGTCGCCCTTCGATGGCGCGTGAACGCCGGCGAGGATCTTCATCAGCGTCGATTTGCCGGCGCCGTTGACCCCCAGCAGGCAATGCACCTCGCCGGGGAACACGTCGAAGGAGACACCGCGCAGCGCCAGGACGGTGCCGAAGGTCTTGCTGATATTTTTCAGCTCGACGATGGGGCGGGGATCGGCGGTTGCCATGACTAGCGGGCCAGTGTCGCCCGGCGGCGCACAAAATTGTTGAATAGCACCGCCGCCAGGAGCATAAGTCCAAGGAAGACCTTAAACAAGTCGGAATCGAAGGCTGTGTAGAAGA
>CAZQLF010000263.1:0-5053 GCA_964594035.1 uncultured Rhodospirillaceae bacterium
CTTTGGCATGGGGCTGGTTGCCGGTGTCACCGTATTGTCGGCCCAGGCCAACGGTGCGGGTAATGCCCAGCACTGCGGCCGGATCTGGCGGCTGGGCCTGCTGCTCGCTGCCGCCTGTGGAACAGTCGCGGCCATCCCCCTGTTCTGGGGCCGGGCCATTCTGCTGCTCACCGGACAGAGCGACGATATCGCGCTCCACGGTGGAGATGTCATCTGGGCCTTCGCGCCCGGTATGCCCGCCATCCTGATGTTCATCGCGACATCGTCGTTCCTCGAGAGCATCGGCAAACCACGGCCGGGCATGGCGGTCTCGCTCGCCGCCACCCTCGTGAATCTTGCGCTGTGCTGGATGCTGGTGTTCGGAAAATTTGGCCTGCCGGCGATGGGCGCGCCGGGTGCAGCACTCGCTCTCACCATCACTCGCTGGTGCATGCTGGCTGCGATCGTCGGTTATACGCTGGCGTTGCCGGAGCGTGACCATTACGGGGTGCGGGCGCCGCTGGCCGGGTATTATCACATCGTCGGCACTCTCCTGCGGATCAGCACGCCGCTGGCACTTGCCATGGGGATCGAAGCCGTCGCGTTCACGGCCACCACGATGTTCGCTGGCTGGCTCGGCAACGATTCCCTCGCCGCCTATCAGGACGCCATCAACATCAACGCTTTCGTGTTCATGCTGGCGCTCGGGCTGCAGACCGCAACATCAGTGCGTGTGGCCGATGCTGTCGGCCGCAATGACCAGGTCGGCCTCAGGATCGCCGGTTGGGTCGGCGCCGGCCTCAATATCGGGATGCTGGCCGCGGTCGGCGTTGTGATCTGGTTCAGCCGCGAGGCCATTGCGGACGTCTTCACCAGCAACCCGGTGGTGCACGAGCTGCTCATGGCCGGGCTCGGTCTGGTCGCCGTCATCAGCATCGGCGACGGGCTGCAGGCAGTGCTGATCGGTGCCACCCGCGGCGTTGGCGACACGGTGGTGCCGACGGTCCTGCAGGGCGTCGCCTTCTGGGTCATCATGGTGCCGCTCAACTACCATCTCAGCATCTCGGCCGGCCTCGGCATTACCGGCCTGTTCCTTGGCATCGGCATCAGCGTGCTGGCGGCCAGCCTGTTTCTGGCCGTGCGCTTTGCGATACTGACCCAGCGCCACATCCAGCCTGTCTATAAGTTTCATCAGTAAGGCCGGGGTACCTAAGGCACCACGTCTCTAGATTGAGACGGAGCAGGAGATTGCCAGCGATCGAAGCCCGCAGTCGTGATGTCGAAGACAGTGTTGAAAGTCAGCTAGTAGACAGCCTCGCTTGATAGAACTCGCCTATACAGCCTCTAAATTTCTTCCACAGGACCACGTCGTCCTCTAGCCTTCGTAGATACGAGTTTGCCATCTCAACAGCATCATCGGCGAGGGTCCGAATGCTGATGTGCATGTAATGGTCCACGCGGACTTTGTATGGCACGGGACGCTTCCTTATCAGCCGCGACCTTTGGAGTTTCTCCAGCCGAATTGGTGGCTCGTGTGCCTCCGAAGAAATCCTCCACGAAAGGAGCAGCGATTGTTCTGCTAACCTGGGATCCTTTGCAGTATCGAGAACAAACGCTGGATGACCTAGGTGTGCCAACTTATGACGAAAGGCCACATAGAGGACCTTGAGATCGTATTTCTGATATCGACCCGCCGGCGCAAAAGATTCGATAAGCCTAAGAAAATGCTCTCTGCCGTGATTACTAACATCTCCAGCGTAGAGTCCGCTCAGTAGGTCGAGGAACGATAGGCAAGTCATCAATGCCGGCATGTATGCGGGCTTTCCGTGCACTCCGTTTGTCAAGCAAACGCTGATGTCTTTCTCGAATCCACGAGTTCGCCCTCGGATGAAAGACTTGGCAAACCTCACGACATCGGACTTTGATTTTAGGTTATAGATATTGCGAGGCATTTTTATTTCTCTACACGAAGTAAGAGACGCTGCCCCGGGAT
The DNA here is from genome assembly GCA_964594035.1 of uncultured Rhodospirillaceae bacterium. Lineage (GTDB taxonomy): Bacteria > Pseudomonadota > Alphaproteobacteria > Dongiales > Dongiaceae > DASXQK01. The sequence continues at coordinate 1,973 of CAZQLF010000263.1, forward strand.
CTATCTACTGGTACCAGCGCGGCGAGGGGTCGGCCAGCGCTCTGTAGGTGATGCGCGCCGTGCCTGACGCCAGGTTCTGGAAATAGATGAAGTTCCCCCGATCCTGTCCGCACTGACCTGGCCTCAACGTCCGCTCGAAGCCGGAGCCGACCTTGATCATGACCGACCCGGTGCTTTTCAGATCATTGCAAACCCGCAGGTCGCGGAAGGTCGGCCCGATCGAAACCCTGCGGGATTCGCTTGGCCTGAGCGTGATCGTTCCGAATGTCTGGCCGCGCGCTCCGTCGGGAAACAGGGTGGCCAAAAGCATGAACACAAGGATGGTGACAAGGGCGCGCGTGGATGCCGTATACAAATGGGTTATCCTTGGCCGCTACGGAAGTGTGTTCAAGGATGTGTAGCAGATGTCAGTGATCACCCTCTATTCCTATCCCGAGCTCTTTGAGGTCGCCGATAACAATCCCTTCGGCCTCAAGATTTACGCCTTCCTGAAGTTGGCCGGCCTTCCGTTCCGCCACGAGCATATCTTCGATGCATCCAAGGCGCCGCGCGGCCAGCTGCCCTACATCACCGATGACGACAAGACGATCGGCGACAGCGATACGATCGTCGCCCATCTGATCGAGCGGCATCGTCTTGCCATCGACGCTGGCCTGACGCCGGCGCAGCGCAATACGGGATTGATGCTTCGCCGTACGCTCGACGATCTCTACTGGGTCATGTCCTATTCCCGCTGGAAGGACGCGCGCTTCTGGCCCCAGTTCCAGGCGGCGCTGATCGCGCGGCATCCGGTTCTGAGCGAAGACGCGCTGCGTGGTGCCCGCGAATACAACGAGAAGCGCTATTATTACCAGGGTATCGGCCGCTTCGAACCCGCTGCCGCCTATGCGCGCGGTATCGCCGATCTTGGCGCCGTTGCCGACCTGCTGCCCGCGGCCGGCTTCATCTTCGGACCCAAACCCTGCAGCATCGATGCCGGCATCTACGGCTTCACCGCGAACATCTTTTTCTACGACATCGATACGCCGCTGAAGAAGTTCCTGCTGTCGAAGCCTGCCATCGTCGCCCATTGCAAGGCTGTCCACGCGGCAATCGCGCGCAGCTAGAAAAGAGATCGTCGGGCATCTCCTGCGGCACGGAACCAAGCGTAGCCTGACAGGTTTGCGGGCTATGGAGGCGCCGACGAGATTTCCGGGGGCGGGATCGGCGGCCGCGTATGCCGTGAAGGGTGGGCTCGACTTATCATTGCAAAACGAACCGTGAGGGTCCATTTAAGGGCTGTCGGCTCCAAGGCTGAATTTTGTACCCCTCGATCTGGGGGTCTGAATCACCCCCTTCGCAGCACGGCCCGTCCGCGGAACGCCGGGGCGGCATTACTGATTCGAAAAGGAAAACTATGTCTGTTGGAACGGTTAAGTGGTTCAACGCCCAGAAGGGCTACGGCTTCATCCAGCCCGAGGACGGTTCGAAGGACGTTTTCGTCCATATCTCTGCGGTCGAAAGGGCGGGGATGAGCACTCTGCGCGAAGGCCAGAAGCTCAGCTTCGATCTCGCGTCGGATCGTGGGAAGACGTCGGCCGCCAATTTGAAGGAGGTATAACCGGTTTAACTGCGCCCCGGCTCCGGGGCGATCAGGGAACCAACTGTGTCAGCGAGGCTCCAACATGAATCGCCTGGAATCGAAAGCGGCCGGATTGCGCCAGCGTGTAGAGAGGCGGCTTGAGAACAAGTTCGCCGCGGCCGACCAGCGAAGCAAAGAGGTGATGGATTTCCAGCGCCGCCGCCAGGAGGCCGAAGAAGCCAAATTGTTGCGCCTGCGCTCGCTGCGGCTGGCGAAAGAAGCCGTTGATCGGGATGCCGCCACCAAGGCTGCCGCAGAGATATCGCCTTCGGCGACAAGAACCCGCCGCAGGAAGGAGCACTAGCGCCAGCTTTGCGGCGCGTCGATCCCGTCCTGTTCCACGCGCTCTAGAGAAGGGATGCCTGCTCGGGTGGGTAGGTGATCGAGCGGCCGTCGACATGGGCGAAGGGCGTCAGCTTGTGAGTGCGCCAATTCGTCGGCGAGAGAATTTCCACAGCGGGAATGTCGCGCACGAAAAGCGCGTCGGCGACGAGCGAGCGATGGCACCGCCAGGGCACGGCCTCGGCGCACATGATGGCGGTGCGCTGCTCGTGGCTGAGGGCAATCAGCTCGTCCAACCCGTGGGCGAATTCATCCGTCTGCATGTAGTCGGCGTAGCCACGGAAGCTTTCGTTGCGCCAGCCGCTGTTGGGCGAATCCCTGCGCGGACGGCGCAGACCGCCGAGCGCACGCAGCGAGACGTATGCGATGTTGTGTTCGCGTAGTGCTGCGGCGAGCGTGTCGCTGTTGAACTGCGGGTTGTGCCGCGAGCGCGGAACCGTGCGGACATCGGCGAGGCGGCCGATTCCATAGGTCTTGAGAAGCGCGATGAAGTCATCGAGCGGCAGGGTCGAATGCCCGACCGTGAAGATTGCGTTCTTCGGCCACTCAGCATCTGGCATCACCTTATCTCCCTTCGCCACGCCGGCTTGAAGAGGCTTGCGTCTTCAAGGCGGCCCCTTCGATACTCACACAAATTCACAAGCATGAGTGGGTGGAACTATGAACGCACCGAACCCGAACAAGGCGCTTTGGGAAAAAGGAGATTTCACGCGCATTGCAGCGACCATGCGCGACAGCGGTGAGGCGCTCACCGCTTCGCTGGGCGTGAAGAAGGGAATGAAGGTTCTCGACCTCGGCTGTGGCGACGGCACGACGGCTGTGCCGGAAGCGAAGCTTGGCGCGGACGTCCTCGGGGTCGACATCGCACGCAATCTTGTCGAGGCCGGCAATCGCCGCGCGAAGGAGATGGGCCTCGCCAATCTCCGCTTCCAGGAAGGTGATGCGACAAACCTCGCCGGCCTGCAGGACAAGACCTTCGATCTTGCCGTCAGCATCTTTGGCGCGATGTTCGCGCCCAAGCCCTTCGACGTGGCGAAGGAGATGGTGCGCGTCACCAAACGCGGCGGGCGCGTCGTCATGGGCAACTGGATTCCCAACGACCCGACGCTGGTGGCCCA
>CAZQLF010000264.1:0-5044 GCA_964594035.1 uncultured Rhodospirillaceae bacterium
CCTGGTACTTTTTTGCGGCGGCCGAGAACGGCGAGAAGCGGGCCAAGGCCTGGGCCGATGAACTGGCCGACGTCATCGCCAAAAGCGCGGGCGGCAACAAGCGCCTTGCGGTCGACCGGCTGGACCCTATGGGCGTGCATGCGCTCGGCAAGCACGGCTACACATTCCATGACGGCCAGGAATGCTCCGAGCTTGCCCGCGCCATCAAGTCGGCAGACGAGATTGCCTGCATGAACATCTCGATCAGCGTCTGCGAAGCCGGCATGGCCAAGATGCGCGAGATGCTGAAGCCCGGCATGACGGAGAACGAGGTCTGGTCCTATCTGCACCAGGTGAACATCGCCAAGGGCGGCGAGTGGCTCGAGACGCGCCTGCTGACCTCCGGCGGGCGCACCAATCCATGGTTCCAGGAGTCGAGCGACCGCGTCATCCGTGCCGGCGAACTGGTGAGCTTCGATACCGATCTGATCGGGCCGTTCGGCTATTGCACCGATCTCTCGCGCACCTTCTATTGCGGCCATGGCCGGCCGACGGCGGAGCAGAGGCGGCTCTACGGCATGGCCATGGAGCAGATCCATTTCAATCTCGATTTGCTCGGCCCCGGCGTGCGCTATCGCGACTTCGCGGAGAAGAGCTTCAAGCTGCCGCCGACGTTCGCGCCCAACCGCTACTCCGTCATCTTCCACGGCGTGGGGCTGTGCGATGAATACCCGGCCAGCCTCTATCTCGAGGATTATGCCGCGGGCCATGGCTATGACGGCGTGCTCGAGCCCGGCATGACGGTGTGCATCGAAAGCTATATCGGCGAGGTCGGCGGTGACGAAGGCGTCAAGCTGGAGCAGCAGGTGCTGATCACCGAGAAGGGCTATGAGCAGCTCTCGACATTTCCGTTCGAGCCTGAACTGATGCCCTCGCGTTGGCTGTAGGAGGCCGCAATGCTGACGATGTCATCAGCGGATTCCAAATTTGGGGGCCGGCTGAACGCAACCCAGCTGGCCGAGTATGAGCGCGACGGGTTCGTGCGGTTGCCGGGCTTCCTCGCGGCCGACGAGATCGAGCCATTGGCGAGCGCCTGCCGCGCCGATCCGGAAGTGGAAGGGGCATTACTCGCGGTGGCCGACAGCGCCGGCAATCCGCAGGAAGTCACCACCTGGACGCATCTCAGCGACGATCTCGTCGGAGTCATGCCGCGCCTCGCCCGCATCGTCGAAGCCGCCGAAGATCTGGTTGGCGCTCCGGTCTATCACTGGCATTCCAAGCTTTCGATGAAGAAGCCAGGCAGCGCCGGGCGCTGGGATTGGCACCAGGATTTTGGCTACTGGTACTACGATGGGTGCCTGCGTCCCGACATGACCACCTGCATGATCGCCATCGATCCGGTGTTCAAGGAGAACGGCTGCGTGCAGCTGCTGCGGGGCTCGCACCGGCTGGGCCGCATCGATCACCAGCGCATCGGGGAAGCGAGCGGCGTCGATCCCGCGCGCCTTGCCCTCATCAAGGAGCATTGCGAGGCCGTCGACTGCGTCATGCAGCCGGGCGATGCAATCTTCTTCCACTCGAATACGCTGCACGCCTCCGGCCCGAATACGAGCCAGGCGCCGCGCACGCTGCTGCACTGCTCCTACAACGCGATCGACAACGAGCCGCTGCTGGGCAAGGACCAGGAGCACCACATGTACAAGCCGCTGGAGAAGATGCCGGACGATGCGATTCGGCAGCGCAAGTACAGCAGCATCTTCACCAACCAGGCCTTTCGCCAGCCCGATCCCGACAAGGGCGTCAATCTCTATGGCTACAAGATGCTGAAATATTCCCGCCGGCCGCGCGTGGCGCCGAAGGGGAAGGATTTCTAAAGCGGCAATCCCCGCAGCAGACGCGGCCGTGGGCCAGCCGCGCCCATGGCGTGGCGCATCAGCAGACGCTTGACCGGTGCGGCGCGGTTGACAGCCGCCAGGCCCACATCGCGCAAGAGCCGGACCGGCGCGAGGTCGGTGGAGAACAGGCGGTTCAGGCTGTCGGTCACCGCGATCAGCATCATGGAATCGAAACGCCGCCAGCGCTGATAGTCCTCGAGCACATCGCCAGCACCCAGATCGCGGCCCAGGCGATAGGCGTCGATCAGCACTTCCGCGATGGCAGCGACATCGCGCAGCCCGAGATTGAGTCCCTGACCCGCGATCGGATGGATCGCATGGGCCGCATCGCCGACGAGGGCCAGGCGCCTGCCGGTATATGTATCGGCATGGATCAGGCGCAGCGGATGGGACCAGCGCCGCCCCAGCACGCGGATGCGTCCGAGACTGTCGCCGAAGCGCCGCTGCATCTCATGCGAAAAATCCTCATCGCCCAGCGCCAACATTTTTCGCGCGAGCTCCCGCTTCTCGGTCCAGACGATCGAGGAGCGATGACGATCTTCGTGATCCGTCATCGGCAGCATGGCGAAGGGACCAGCGGGCAGGAAATGCTCATGGGCCACGCCCCATGGGCGAACTCATGGGTCACCGTGCAGACGATGCCGGTCTGCGGATAATTGAATTCGGCGGCGCCGATCCCTGCGGCGCCACGCAGCGCCGAACGCGCGCCGTCGGCGGCAAGCAGAAGCGATGCCGCGACGATGCGCCCATCGTCGAGGCTGACATCGACGGCGCTGGCGCGATGGGACGTGCCCACCACCCGGCCCGGCGCGATGACCGCAACATCGGGCAGATCGGCAAGGCGCGCCAGTAGCGCCCGGCGGATCGCCACGTTCTCGACGATATGGCCAAAGGGCGCATCGAGCCCGGACTCCCGGTGATCGTAATGCAAGAACAGCGGCGGGGCCGGCTTGCCGATCTGGCCATCGGAGACGCGGATATCGAGGATCGGCTCGGCCGCCTCCGCCATGCCCCACCAGAGGCCCAGCGTCTGCAAGGCTTGCTGCGAACCATAGGCGATGGCCGAGGATCGGCCGTCATAGCCGGGCGCCGCGCGCGCCTCGGCTGGTTCCGGGTCAACCAGCACGCAGGCGATGCCGGCTTCGGCCAGCGCCACGGCCGTGGCCATGCCCACCATGCCGCCACCGGCGATCACGACCTCGGTTTTCAGGGGTTTCGCGCTCATGCCCGCGATCCTTGATCCGGCAACGGTTTCTGTAAAGCGGCGTGCTGTCGCTGTGCTGCTCTCCCCTCACCCCGGCCCTCTCCCGCTACGAAGCGCGGGAGAGGGAGAAGGAAGGCGCCGCTGATTTCCCTCGCCCGCGATAGCGGGAGAGGGCGGGGCCCAACGCGAAGCGTTGGGAGGGTGAGAGCCGCCTGCTGCCCAGCAATTGGGCAAAACGCCCGCGATTCGCTCACGGGCGCGACAGCGGGCGCCCCAATTTTCGTGCAGAGCCGCAATGCGGTGGGGTTCTGACGATTGGCACGCCGCTTGCTGGTGAAGCAGGCAGACGCCTGTTTCACCGGAGGATTGCCCATGCCCAGAATTTGCGCGCTGCTAGCCTGTCTGATTCTGCTGTCGTTCTCCCAGGCCGCCCCCGCTTTTGCCGCCGGCCTCGACCGCGGCGACACCGCCTGGATGCTCACCTCCACCGCGCTGGTGCTGATGATGACCATCCCGGGACTGGCGATGTTCTATGCCGGCATGGTGCGCAAGATGAACGTGCTGGCGACCATGGCGCAGAGCTTTGGCGTCTGCTGCCTCGTCACGGTGCTGTGGATGATCGTGGGATACAGCCTCGCCTTCACCGGCTCCGGCGCCTATCTGGGCACGTTGGAGCGCTTCATGCTGCATGGCCTAACCGTCAACAGCATCAGCCCGCTCGCCGGCACCATCCCGGAGAGCGTCTACATGTGCTTTCAGATGACGTTTGCCATCATCACCCCGGCGCTGCTGACCGGCGCGGTGGCGGACCGCATGAAGTTCTCGGCCATCATGGTGTTCTGCGGGCTGTGGCTGATCGTCGTTTATTCGCCCATCGCCCATATGGTCTGGGGCGGCGGGATGCTGGGCGCGGCCGGCGTGCTGGATTATGCCGGCGGCACGGTGGTGCATATCAATGCCGGCGTGGCGGGGCTCGTCGCCTGTCTCGTGCTGGGCAAGCGCAAGGGCTACGGCCGCACGCCGTTTCCACCCCACAATATCGGTCTGAGTTTGATCGGCGCGGCCCTGCTCTGGGTCGGCTGGTTCGGCTTCAACGCGGGCTCGGCCGTGGCCGCCGACATCCGCGCCGGCATGGCGATGACGACGACCCAGATCGCTACAGCCGCGGCGGCGCTTTCCTGGATGGGCGTGGAATGGGCGCTGCGCAGGCATCCCAGCGTGCTCGGCATCATTTCCGGCGCCGTCGCAGGCCTCGTCGCCATCACGCCGGCCTCGGGTTTCGTCGATCCCGAGGGTGCATTGGTCATCGGGCTTGCCGCCGGCGCCATCTGCTTCTTCGCCGCCACCAGTTTGAAGAACAGGCTCGGCTATGACGATTCCCTGGATGCGTTTGGCGTGCACGCGGTGGGCGGGATCGTCGGCGCGCTGCTGACCGGCGTGTTCGCGACCAAGGCGGTTGTAGGCGGCGATGCGGCCATCGGCTGGATCGACGGCAATGCGGCACAGATCGTAACCCAGCTCTATGGCGTTGCCGTCACTATCGTCTATGACGCAGTTGCCAGCCTGGTGCTGCTGTTCATCGTCGACAAGACGGTCGGCTTGCGCGTTTCACCGGAGGCGGAACGCGACGGGCTCGACGTTGCGCTGCATGGCGAATCGGTGGCCTAGCCACCACAGGAACGCGGATGCTTTCGGGCATGACGGAACCGACCGGCCACGGCTCCCACCGTCATATCCGGCCGTCGCTTTCCCACCAGATCCTTTATGTGGCGCCCGCGGACTCGATCCAGACGGTCAATATCTCGACCAATAACTTCGATGCCGAGCAAGGCTTCGCCGGCGGCGCTTCGGTCACCGTAATGACTAAGTCGGGCACCAACAGCTTCCATGGCACCGCCTCTGAATACCACACCAACAGTAAGGTCCCCGCTAAAAACTTCTTTTAACTGGATTCCCAAAATCCCAA
>CAZQLF010000265.1:0-5009 GCA_964594035.1 uncultured Rhodospirillaceae bacterium
ACCGGGGATCAACATGCCGGCGCCCAATCTCAGATGATGACCTTCGGCCTTGCCGCCGGGAAACTCCTTGTCGTCAACGCGGCCGACGAAATCGATCACCAGGACATCGTCTTTGGTTGCCGGGCGGGTTTCGGCGACCGGCTCGCTCTTGGCCTGTTCCTTGGCGATGCGCTCGAGCGCCTGCTCGATCTCGCTATCGGGAATGTCGACGACGGTCCGGCTGAGTTCGAGCTTGGAGAAATCGGTGGGCTCGATCTCCGGCATCAGATCGATATTCATCTTGTATTCGAGATCGTCGCCGTCCTTGAAGCTGGTGATCTCGATCTTGGGCTGGCCCGCCGGACGCAGCCCGCGGTCGCTGACGATCTGGGCGGAACTGTCGCCGATCGTGCGCTCCAGCTCCTCGCCGGTCACTGCCTGACGCCAATGCTTGTCCACCAGGTTCATCGGCACCTTGCCGGGACGAAAGCCGGGCAGCCGCATGCTGCGCTGGCGATCCATCAGGCGCGCCTGGATACGGTCCTGAAACTGCTTGGCGGGAATGACGACCTTGAACTCGCGCGTCAGCCCTTCGGCATTGGTCTCTGTCACTTGCATCGAAAGCCCATCCGTCGAGAAAAAGTTCGCCCGCTGGCACACAGCCGGCGGGACGTTGATCGAATTGCCGCGAAATCTGGTGCGGGCGGAGGGACTCGAACCCCCACGACTTGCGTCACCAGAACCTAAATCTGGCGCGTCTACCAGTTCCGCCACGCCCGCCCGCCCGGAAAGCTGCCCATCGGGAAGCCGCCCACGGACGAGCCCCGGCGCCGGGCGCGATGTATAGCACGGCCCACGGCAAGACAAGGAGAATCCCCCGGACAAGGGGACCCGCACAGGGCGATCAGGCGCGGTAACGGATCCAGGGGCCGTTGGGACTCCACCCCCAGCCCGCGGGGCGCAAGCCCGCGGCCATATAAAAGGACTGGGCGGCCCGGTTGGCCTCGCCGCATTTGAGCTCGGCCTGGCCCTCACATTGGCGAATGGCCCGGCTCAGCAGGGCCCGGCCGATCCCCCGCCGGTGGCAGGCGGGGTCGACATAAAGGTGATGGATGAACCGGTCGGGACGCCAGATTGAGACAAAACCTTCGATTGCTCCGGGCCTCGCCCCCGCCCCTTCTGCAACCCACAGCTCTTCGCCGGCAGTCACCGTCTCGAATTCCTCCGGTTCATTCGACGAATGGCTGTATTCCGGAACAACCAGCCGCTGCACCGCCTGAAAGATGCGTTCGCAACCCGCTCGATCGGCCGGAGCATAAGCGCGGACGGTCAGCGCCATGCCGAGAGGTCGCGCAAGACCTGTGGCAACATCTCGGCGAGATCCTCGGCGATCAGTCCCGGCCCGAACTTTGCCGCGGCTTCACCATGCAACCAGGCGGCAGCACCACCGGCGAGCAAGGCGTCCATGCCCTGCCCGAGCAATGCGGCTGCGATGCCGGAGAGCGTGTCCCCGGCACCGGCTGTGGCTAGCGTCGCGGGCGCGTTGGCGTTGATCAGCGCCCGGCCGTCGGGTGCGGCGATCACGGTATCCGCGCCCTTCAGCAAGACTGTGGCGCCGGAGAGTTTCGCTGCCTGGCGGGCTCGCGCCAGCTTGTGACCTTTGAGGCCCGCGAACAGCCGGGCGAACTCCGCATCATGGGGCGTCAGTAGCACCGGCCCTGCAATGGCCGAGAACAGAACCGAGGGATCGCCGGCAAAGACGCTGAGCGCATCGGCATCCAGCAGGCAGGGCTTGGCGGTGGCGAGCGCGGTCAGCACATGCTTGCGCGTTTGCTCGCCCAATCCGTTTCCCGGGCCCAGCACGAGGCAGGAGACGCGCCGGTCGGCGGCGTACTTGTCGAACTCTGCAATCGGCGCGGTCAGCAGGCCCGGCTGGTCGGCGGCATAGAGCGCCAGCGCCTGTTCCTCTGCCAGCACGCTCACAAGTCCGGCGCCGGCGCGCCGCGCGGCGCGGGCGGCCAAACGTCCTGCCCCCGTCATACGCGCCCCGCCCAGGATCGCCACATGGCCGCGGCGGTATTTGTGGTCGGCCGCTTCGGGCCAATGAAACTGCCCCATCCAGGCCCAGGGCCCATTCACCCAGCAGCATGGATTGCGCGCCGCCACCACCGCATCGGGAATACCGATATCGGCCACGCTCAGAGCGCCGCAATAGGAACGGCCTGGCAAGAGATAATGTCCCGGCTTGGCACGGCAGAACGTGACGGTCGCCCGCGCCGGTGCGGCCGACCCCAGTACCTCGCCACTGTCGCCGGCGATGCCGCCCGGCCCATCGACCGCAAGACTATCGAAACCACGGTTGGCAATCGCCGCAACCACGTCGAGAGCAACACCGGCAAGCGGCCGGTCGAGCCCGGCACCGAACAGGGCATCGACGATCAAATCCGATTCATTCAGCAGAGCGGCCGAGAGCGGCAGGATGGGCCCGGTCCAATCGGCGGCCGCCAGGGCCGCATCGCCTTTGAGGGCCGAGCGCTCTCCAAGCAGAGCGAGGCGAACACCGAGACCTGCTTCCTGCAAGCGCCGCGCAGCAACGAAACCGTCGCCGCCATTGTTGCCTGGACCGCAGAGCACCAGCATGTCCCGCCCTGGCCAGCGCTCAGCCGCCGCTCGCGCCACGGCGATGCCGGCGCGCTCCATCAGGCGCCGGCCGGGAATGCCGCTGGCGATCGCCGCGGCATCGGCCGCGCGCATTTCCTCGACGCTTAACAGTGCGTGCGGCAGCAGTGCGGAAGTGGCGCTTGCGTCAGCCGCGCTCAGTTGAGGACAACCCGGCACTCATCCAGAGGCGAGCGCGTCTTGATGGCACCGCAGAGATTTTCCGCGGCCTCACGCGTTCCGAAGGGGCCGCCCAGCACGCGGTACCAGATGCCCTGGCTTGCCCCCAGATCGACCTGGCGCACCACGAGCTTCATCTGCTTCAGCAGATCGGGAAAACGCTGCACCTCCTGGCCCCAATAGATCAGCGCATCGTTCTCGGTCTTGAAGGTGCCGATCCATACCCGATAGACGTCGTTGCCGTTCCCCGTTTCAGTGCCGGCAGGAATGGAGGCGACGTCCAGGTCCGTCGTCGTCACCGGCGTCACCGGTGCAGCCGCGACACCGCTCGCCGTCGTCCCGCTCGCCCCGCCGGCAATCGGCAGGCCGAGATTGATGGCGCCTGTCGTCTTGGCGGGCGGCGTCACCGGCGGGCCGAGATCGGCGGGCGTCGGGTTGCTCGCGATCTGTACCCGCGTGGTCGGCGAGACGTCGCTGTTCGTGGGTACCAGCATGCCCTGGGCGCGAGCGACATCGGCCGGCGGAATCGTGCCGTTGCGTGAACCGCTGCCGACAGAACCCTCCGCCAATGCACCGGCCGTCATTGTGCTGGGCGCGGTTGCGGCCATAGCCGGCTGCGGCTGGCCGCTTGCCGTCAGCACGGTGGTCGTTGCGCCGTTATCGGTCGAGTTGATGACGGGTGTTGCGCCTGTCGCCGTACCCGCAGCAGCAGGAGCACTTCCTGTCGTGTCAAACGTAACGATATTGGAGCCCGATCCGGTCGTCGCAGCTGACGGCGCCGGCGGCGCCCCCACCGTTACGGTCGAGGCTGGCGCAAGCGGCGGCGCCGGGGTTGTCACGAGCGTCGTCGTGCTCGAAGGGTTTGGTGTCGTGGTCTCCGGCACTGGTGCCGGCGCCGGCGTCGTAACACCTGGGACCGCAGCAAGCTGCGTCGCCGTTGCGGAGGTGGTCGCGCCCGTCGCACCGGTGCCTGCCGATTTGGTTGCTGGAGCCAGCGGGGCTGCGGCGTTGACGCTCTCGCCATTGGCGGCCGTTGTGGTCACGGGCGGTGTGGCAGTCGGCGTCGCGGCAGGCAGCGGTGGTGCCGCGGCGACCGAACCGGTGGCATTGCCGTCGGGCGGCAGGTTCGCCAGGCGGTCGGCGGCGGCGGCGTTGCCGGCCTTGGCCGCCCTCGTGAACCACTTCCGCGCCTCGCCAATGTTCTTCGGCACGCCGCGGCCGAGGCGATACATCTCGGCAATGGCGTACTGGCCATCCACCGAACCGCCTTCGGCTGCTTTCTCGAACCAGCCGGCGGCATCGGGGTAGCTCTTGGGCACGCCTTCACCACGATAATAAGAGAGGCCGAGATTGAACTGCGCTTCGACATTGCCGGCCTTGCCCGCATCCAGCCAAAGCTGGTCGGCGCGGGACATGTCCTTCGGCACGCCGCGGCCCTCGGCATAGAGCAGGGCAAGATTGCTCTGTGCATCGGGAATATTCTGGGCGGCCGCCAGGCCATACCACTTCGCGGCCTGCGCCGGGTCGACCGGCACGCCGCGCCCGAGATCGTAGAGGAGTCCGAGACCGTACTGGGACCGCGCATCGCCCTGGTCGGCGGAGGCGCGCCACTCTTTCAGCGCGGTCGCGTAATCGTCGCTGCTATAGGCGTCGAGGCCCTTCTGGAAATCGGCCAGGGCCGGGCTCGCGATCATGCTCGCGGCCAGCAGCACCGCGGCGCCAATCGCCAGCGGAAATGAAGTGTCGACCCGCATTACTCGGTCCTGCCCTCTGCCCATGTCGAGATTCCGAACGCACTATGCCGAGAGCCACCCAGCGACGCAATGCTGCAGGCTCCAGCACCTCTTTTGCCTCAAAACGCGCTTAGTGCATCGGCGCGGTGACCGCCTCGTCTTCGCCCTCTGGCGCCGGCACCGGGCCAGCCTGGTGATGCGTCATCTTCCACATCCCGGCTTCGCGTGCGAAATAATTGGTCGCGATCAGAAAGGAGCCATCGACCTCCTCGAAGCAGATCACGAAAGCGCTCTCGCCCTGCATGAAGGCCTGGGGCCTGCGACAGGCGACCTGCGGCGATTGCGGGTTGGACAAGATGCCGCGCCAGCTCGCCATCACCTGCTCGCGGCCCGAGATCGGACTCCAGCCGGGAGGGATGCAGGCGCCAGGCGCGCGGCGCGACCCCCGCGCGTCCATGG
>CAZQLF010000266.1:0-5002 GCA_964594035.1 uncultured Rhodospirillaceae bacterium
AGCAGACTATCGAGCCCAAGGAGGCGGAACTGATCCTTCGCCAGGATCTGCCGCCGAGCCAGAAGAACTTCACCTCCGACGACTACACGGAATATTGCTGGCACGCGCCGACAGTGCGCTTTTACATCGGCCGCCCGATGCTGAAGGCGCCCAGGGGTTTCGCCTATCCGGCCTGGGCGATGAATGCGCTGGGCGGCATTCGCGCCTGCATCGATCCGATGATCGTCACCGCCAGCCGCACCATCGGCGCCACCATCGTCGATCTATTGACCCGCCCCGATGCGTTGCAGGCGGCGAAGGTCGAATTCGTCGAGCGCACTGGCGGCGGTATTGGCGGCAAGAAATGGATGGCGCCATTGCTGGCGAAAGACTTCCGTCCGCCCATCGACTACCGCTGGCCGGAATATGTCAGCACCGTGCGCGGCGAGGAGTGGTGGATTCCGGCGAGCGCCGACGATTAGCTCTCGACCGGTCGCAGGAATGTCCGCTCTTCGCTCAGGATGAATTTCTCGCGCCGAGCGAAATCGAAATTCGCCTTGCCCTCCGGATCGGCCTTGATCCGCGCGCGATAGGCCTCGTAGCCGGCCAGGCTCTCGAAGGAAATCATTGCCAGCGCGATATTGTTGGTTCCTTCATGCGGCATGAAATAGCCGAGCAGGTTGCCGCCGCAGCGCGGAATGATGCGGTTCCAGCCTTGCGCATACTTTTCGAAATCGTCGCGCTTGAAAGGGTCGAGGACATAGCGAATGCAGCAGGTGATGGTCATGGCTCGCTCCTGTTGTGACAGGAGGGAAGACTAGCGCTGCAGGCAGCGACAATGTTTCGGCGGTGGCCGAAGGATGATGCGATGACCCACCCTCACCCCGGCCCTCTCCCGCTGAGCGGGAGAGGGAGAAGAAGCGCCGCAGCGCCACTCCCTCGCCCCCGAAACGGGGGAGAGGTTTGGGTGAGGGGGCGGCCTTAAACTCTTCCATAGTTATCCTCGAGCCGGACGATGTCGTCCTCGCCTAGATAGTCACCCGACTGCACCTCGATCAAATGGAGGATCTCCGTGCCGGGATTCTCCAGCCGGTGCACGGCGCCCAGCGGAATATAGGTGCTTTGGTTGGCATGCAGGTCGTAGACGTCGCGGTCGCGGGTGACGCGGGCCGTGCCCCGCACGACCACCCAGTGCTCGGCGCGTCGCGCATGTTTCTGCAGTGACAGCCGCGCGCCCGGATTGACGACGAGGCGTTTCACCTGGAAGCCTTCATCGATATCCACCGTCTCGTAACTGCCCCAGGGGCGATAGACGCGCCGGTGCGCCAGGCGTTCGCCGCGTTCGGCCTTCTGCAGTTTGTCGACGATCAGCCGGATATCCTGAGCGCGGTCGCGGCCCACGGCCATCACCGCATCGACCGTCTCGATCAGCACGATGTTGTCGAGTCCGACGGCGGTCACCAGCCGGCTTTCGCTGCGGATATAGCTGTTGGTCACGTCGGCGGCGATGACATCGCCGACCAGGGCGTTGCCCTGCGAATCCCGCTTCGCCACATCCCACAGCGCAGCCCAGGAGCCGACATCGCTCCACCCCATATCGGCAGGCACGACGGCGGCATCCTTCGTCTTCTCCATCACCGCATAGTCGATGGATTTCGACGTCGCCTTGGCGAAGTGGTCCTTGCCCAGGCGGATGAAATCGAGATCGCGCGTGGCCCCGGCCACGGCTTCTTTCACCGCTGCCAGCATGGCGGGCTCGAACTTCGCAAGCTCTTCCAGGAACCGGTCGGCGCGGAAGACGAACATGCCCGAATTCCACAGGTAGTCGCCGGCGGCGAGGTATTTCTCAGCCGTCGGCGCATCGGGCTTTTCCACGAAGGCGGCAACCTTGTATGCACCCTTCGTGCTGGCGAGCGCCGCGCCGCGGCGGATATAGCCATAGCCGGTCTCCGGCGTCGTCGGCTTGATGCCGAAGGTGACCAGCGATCCGGCCTCTGCTGCCTTGGCGGCAACGGCGATGGCCGTGCGGAACGTCGCCGCGTCCACGATGTGATGATCGGAGGGCAGGATCAGCAGCACGCTGTCGGGCTGCGCCATCAATGCGGCGACCGCCACGGCCGGCGCGGTATTGCGCCCGATGGGCTCCAGCACGATCGCCTCGGGCTTGCATCCCAGTTCGCGCAATTGCTCGGCGACCAGGAAACGGTGCTCGTCGTTGCAGATCAGCACCGGGCCCGCGAACTGCCTGGCATCGTCGACCCGGTGGATTGTCTCCTGCAGCAGGCTGCGCTCGCCCACCAGTGGCATCAGCTGCTTAGGGTAGGCGGCGCGCGACAGCGGCCAGAGCCGCGTGCCCGAGCCGCCGGAGAGAACAACGGGATGGATCGTCATGGAGGGTCTTTCCGGAAGTTGCCCGGACGTGGCTCAGTCTCGCCGGGCCAATACTGCAACAGCCTTAACATGGGGTGTTCGGCCGCCCGCGATGGCAAAAATGGGGGCTGTCGTCCTATTCGGCAACCTTGCCGCCATGCGTCTTCGACCAGCCTTCGGGATCGTCGAGGAAGCCGCGCACTGCCGTAATGCCGGCCGCATCCAGGCGCTTGCTCGCTTCCGCGGCGGCCAGCACGTCCCACCAGGTGGCAAGCCCATGCAGGCGCACGCCGACGGCAGCAAGGCTCGAGACGCTTTGCGGGAAGATGCCGTAGTGGAACACCACCATGGCATCGCTAACCTTGCCGTCGGCCTTGCGGATCCCCTCGATGAAGTTGAGCTTGCTGCCGCCGTCGGTGGCGAGATCCTCCACCAGCAGGCAGCGGCAGCCGGTGGGCATCTCGCCTTCGATCTGGGCGTTGCGGCCGAAGCCCTTCGGTTTTTTTCGGATGTAGAGCATCGGCAGCGACAGCCGCTCGGAAAGCCAGGCGGCGTAGGGAATGCCCGCCGTCTCGCCACCCGCCACGGCATCGATGGATTCGAAGCCGATCTGGTCTTCCACCATGACCGCCATCATCTCGATAATCCGGCGCCGCGCGCGCGGGAAGGAGAGGATTTTGGGGCAATCGATTTTGACGGGACTCGCCCGGCCGGAGGTCAGGATGAAGGGATCATGGGGTCGGAAGTGAACCGCGCCGATCTCCATCAGGATATTGGCGGTGGTGCGGCCGAAAGAATTCATGTCAGAGGGGCTCCGGGCATAGCGCGCGCAGGATGCCGGCGCGGTTGCGCGGGCTTTCGATGTTAGGCCACAGGCGGCGGAACTTGGCAAGCTGGCCCGCCGCCCCCATTCTGGGCGTCTCGCCACGGGGATCCTCATGCTCAATCAGGTAGTGCTATCGCGTAACGGCAACAGTCTTGTCGCCGAGCTTTCCCGGCCAGACCGGCTGAATGCGCTCGATCTCGATATGTGGCGCGAGCTTGCCGAAGCGATCGAGGGCATTGTGAAAACGCCCGACATCCGCTGCGTGATTCTCACGGGTGCGGAAGGCAATTTTGCCGCCGGTGCCGATCTCGCAGAGTTTGCCAGGGAGCGCGATTCGCCGGATGCGGCGGCGCGCTACGGCAAGGTGATCGATCGCGCCTTGCGCCTCATCCACGAATGTCCGCTTCCGACGATCGCCGTGATCGAGGGTGTGTGTATCGGAGGCGGGCTGCAGATCGCGATCGCTTGCGATCTTCGTATCGGGGGGACAAACAGCCGCTATGGCGCGCCGCTGGCGAAAATTGGCGTGGTCATGCCGTTTCCCGAGATCGCCTATCTGGTCGAACTCGTCGGCCATGCGGTGGCTCTGGAGATTCTATTGGAGGGCCGGATCTTCGATGCGAGCGAAGCAGCAGCCAAGGGTTTGATCGGGCGCGTGATCGATGATGCCAAGGTGATGGAGGAGGCGATTGCGATGGCACGTCGCATCGAACAGGGAGCGCCACTGTCGCACCGCTATCACAAGAAGCTTGTGCGCCGTTGCCTCGATCCGCGGCTGCTGAGCGAAGAGGATTACGCCGAGGGCTTTGCCGTCTGTTCCAGCAAGGACTACGCCGAAGGCATCCGCGCATTTCTTGAGAAACGCAAACCGGTGTTCAAAGGGAAATAGCTAAAGCGGTACGCCGTTCGGGTCTTCGCTGCCCTTGCGGTACTTGTAGACGCCTTCGCCGGTGGCGATGAGCTGGCCCGTGCCGTCAACCAGATCGCAATGGGCGAAAATGATGTTGCGCCCGCCGCCCACGCGCTTTGCCTTGGCGATCAGCGTTGTGCCCGCCGCGGCCTGGCCGAGGAAATTGATGCTCATGTTCAGCGTCACCGCACGGCGTACGCGGCCGGGCACCGCGCAGTAGCAGCCGACGAAGCCGGCGGTCGTGTCGATCAGTGTCGCGATCACGCCGCCATGGGGCACGCCGCTGCGGTTGAGATGCTTCGGCTCAAGATCGAGTTCGACCTCGGCGTAATCGGGCTCCCATTTCGTGAGGCGATAGCCGACGAGCTGGGCGAAGCCGCCTTGGGGTTCGGCGCTGTCTTTCATCTGGGGTCTTTCATAGCCGCGGGAGACTGCCGGAAGGGGCCGGGTCTGTCATCCACCGCGCTTGACTCTGTTTTTTTATAGAACAAAATAGGAACATCATTTGGTTTAGTGGTTAGGACGGCATGCCATTGGATGGCCAAAACCAGCCGAAATTGGCGGATATCGAGGCGCTGCGGGCTTTCCTGAACCACAGCGCCCCGGCCGCCACAGGCCAGCCTTGCCCGCTCGATCTGCCGGCTCTGGATGCGGCGCTCGGCGGGGGGCTGCCCACCGGCTGCCTGCAGGAGGTGATCGGCGGCGAAGGTACGGCGGCGGCCGGGTTCTGCGCCTTCCTGCTGGCCCGGTTGGTTGCCTGCGAGAACGCCGCCCGCGGTGTTCTCTGGGGCTGGATCGGCGAGGGCGACCTCTATCCCCCGGGTCTAGCATCCTTCGGTCTCGATCCTGCACAGGCGATCCTGCTGGCCGCGCCCAATTCCGCCGAACTGCTCTGGGCGATGGAGG
This sequence comes from uncultured Rhodospirillaceae bacterium, assembly GCA_964594035.1. Lineage (GTDB taxonomy): Bacteria > Pseudomonadota > Alphaproteobacteria > Dongiales > Dongiaceae > DASXQK01. The sequence continues at coordinate 4,992 of CAZQLF010000266.1, forward strand.
AGGGGCTGCGC
>CAZQLF010000267.1:0-4971 GCA_964594035.1 uncultured Rhodospirillaceae bacterium
TTCAGCAACTGCGCCAAGCACCAGCCGGCCTCGCGGTCGCCCCCGGCGGGTGGATCCCCTCCCCTCTCGGGGCCGTGGAAAATTCTCCTGACCGGGGCCAATGGTTTTATTGGCCGCTATTTGCTGGCGGGCTTGCTGAGCGACGGTCACGACGTCGTGCCGGCCGTGCGGCGGCCGAGCGAGACCGATCGGCTGTTACCCGCGCCACGCTCCATCAAGGTGGATTTCAATCGCGACACGAAAGTGGATGACTGGCTGCCGCGATTGGCAGGTATCGATGCGGTGATCAATTGCGCGGGGATTTTGCAGGAACGTCCCGGGCAACGCATCGCGGCGAGCCATGCGGCAGCGCCCAAGGGATTGTTCGAAGCCTGCCGGCAAGCCGGCGTCAAGCGCGTGATCCAGATTTCCGCCATCAGTGCCGAAGCAACCGCCGGGACCGCCTATGCCGCGACAAAGCGCGCAGCCGATCGGTTTTTGGAATCGACCGATCTCGACTGGATCGTGCTGCGCCCCTCGCTGGTCTATGCGCGCGGTGCCTATGGTGGCACGGCGCTGATGCGAGCTTTGGCAGCGTTTCCATTCGCCATCCCGGCCATTGGATATGGCGACCAGAAGTTTCAGCCGATCCATGTCGACGATCTCGTCGCCACGGTTATCGCCGTGCTCCGCCGCACCGAGATTTCACGAACGACCATCGACCCCGTTGGCCCCACGGTGCTGACCATGCGACAGATCCTGATCGATCTGCGCCGCTGGCTCGGTTTTTCGCCAGCGCCGGTCGTCCGCGTGCCGCGCCCGATTATTCGCTCCATGGCGCTTATCGGCGACGTCGCCGGCGGCACCATCAATTCGACGGCGCTGCGCCAGCTCGAGCATGGCAATACCGGCGACCTCGACGCCTTCGAAAAAGCCTGCGGCGTCAGGCCCCGGCGCTGGGAGAGGGCCCTGTTGGCCGAGCCGGCGCAGAGCCAGGACCGTCTGCAGGCGCGGCTCTATTTCCTGCGGCCTCTGCTGCGCATTGCACTCGGTCTTCTCTGGATTGGCTCGGGCATCGTTGGCCTGCTACAGCCGTCCGCCGCTGTCCAGATCACCGGCGCAAATCTCGGACTCGGTGGCTCTCTCTCGCTCGCAATCGCCAGCACCGCGTCTCTGATGGACATCATCATCGGCAGCGCCGTTCTCTTTCGCTGGAGGCCGGGACTGCTTACCACCATCCAGCTCATTGTGGTTCTCGCTTACACATTGGGGCTCAGCGTGGCCCAACCCGCCTTATGGCTCGACCCATTCGGGCCGCTGCTGAAGAACCTGCCGATCCTCGCCGCGATCCTGATTCTTGCGGGGCTGGAGCGCGACCGGTGAGCGATCCTTATTCCTCGCTCAAGCTGGTGCATATCGTCAGCGCCACCGTGCTGTTCGGCACGGGATTGGGTACGGCATTTCAGATGTGGATGGCCAACCGCACCGGCGATGTCCGGGCAATTGCCGCCGTGGCCGGCAATGTGGTGATCGCCGATTATCTATTCACCACGCCATCGGTCATCATCCAGCCGATCAGCGGCATCGCGTTGATCTGGATAGCGGGCTACGACCCATTCAGCTCATGGCTCGTCGCGGCGTATTTGCTTTATGGTCTTGCCGGCGCCTGCTGGGTGCCTGTGGTCGCCATACAGGTCCGCATTCGCGGTATTGCACGAGATTGCTCTGCCGCCGACCTACCATTGCCACAGGAGTATCATCGGCTCATGACGCGCTGGACGATATTGGGCGTACCTGCCTTTTCAGCTGTTCTAATCACATTTTGGCTGATGGTAACAAAGCCCGCGCTCTGGTAGGCGCAACCCCGCACCTTCTGCTATAGAGGCGCGCCATGCCGGCCCGCATCCTTCTTGCCCTCGACACGCCCGACGTCGAAACCGCCCGCGCGCAGGCACGTGCGGCGGGCGATGCCATCGACGGCATCAAGCTGGGTCTGGAATTCTTCGTCGCCAACGGGCCGGGTGGTATTGCCGCGGTTGGGCTTGATGGTCCACCGGGAGGCCGGCCGCTTTTCCTCGATCTGAAACTGCATGACATTCCCAACACGGTGGCGGGCGCCGTGCGCTCCGCGCTTGCTCTCAAGCCGCTACTGCTCACCGTGCATGCCGGCGGCGGGCCAGCGATGCTGCGCGCGGCGGCAGAAGCTGCAGTGGCCGCAGGACAGGCGCGGCCCCTGATCATCGCCGTGACGGTGATGACGAGCCTCGATGACGGCGACCTTTCGGCCGTCGGCCAGATTCCACCGGTACGCGACCAGGCGCGCAGGCTTGCCATGCTCGCGCGCCAGCAGGGCTGCGATGGCATCGTCTGTTCGGCCCATGAGATCGAGACGATCCGGCGCGACTGCGGCCGTGATTTCAAGCTGGTCGTGCCGGGCCTCAGGCCCGCGGCGGGCGATGTCGCCGACCAGAAGCGGGTGATGACACCGGGTGAAGCAGCCCGCCTCGGCGCCGATTATCTGGTGATCGGCCGGCCGATCACGGCGGCTGCCGATCCCGCGGCGGCGGCACGGGCGATCCGGCGCGAGGTGGGCGCGGCATGACCACCAGGATTCCGATCATCGGCACGCTGCAGCAAGCCCTTCAGATGGTATCTACCCATCGCCGCGACCTGCTGCGCGTAGGCCTCGTCTTCATCATCGGCTTCTTCGCGCTTGGCATCGTTTTCCTTCACTACCTGCTGCCGATGTTCCCACCGACGATGCTGGGCGCTGATGCGGCAGCAGCACCGCCGGCAGTCGATCCCCGCCTGCCGGCAGCCGTGCTGATCATGTTCGTCATCGAAGTCCTTCTGTTCACGGTCTTCTCCGTCGGCTGGCATCGCGCCATGCTGAGCGGCGCCGAGCGCGGCCAGGGGGCGCAGCTGGGCGCGCGGGAGCTGCGGTATTTCGGCCGGTTCTGGCTTTGCATTGTTCTCTGCATCGCCGCCCTGCTCGTCATGGCGCCCATCGAAGCTTCCATCAGCGTCGTGCTCCACGGCGATTCGCGACCGATGACCTGGGGCGCTCAAGTGGCGAACATTCTCGTCGCTCTCTACATTTTCGCTCGGATGGGCCCGAGCTTTGCCTCGCTTTCGGTCGATGCTCCCCTTAACTTCCGCCAATCATGGAGTCTGACGAAGGGCAACGGTCTACGCATTCTCGCTGTCCATGCGTTGGCGGTGTTCGGCTGGTTCGTCCTGAACTTCCTGATCGGCTGGTTCGCCGGCCTGCTGGGCCTGGGGGAAAGCGCGCCCTACACGCTGCTCCTCGTCGGCGATCTGACGCTATGCGCGCTCATGGCCGTCGTCGTCAGCATCAATGCCATCGTCTTTGCCCGGCTCACCGGCTGGAAGGCGCCGTCTTAAAGACGGCGCGGTTTCGGCCTAGCTCAGCCGCGGATCGACCGGCGCAATTTTGCGCGCCTGCCGGCATGCTGGTATGGTTCGGCTTCGCCGAGGGGGATATCCGGTGGAAGCCGTTTCGCATTCGAGACGCCGAGGCAGCGCCTCGCTGGCATTTTTTGCCGGGCTCAATCCGCGCACCTGGATCGCATCGCCCAGGGTTGGCGGCAGAGAAGCGAGTTCAAGCCCGCTTGCCGCCGTCCGCGATGCGGTAAAGATCGCGCTCTATCGCCTGATCGGCTTGAACGCCTGGGCCGAGCGCCGCCTCGATATTTATCTTTCGCTCCGCGCCTATCGCAAGACGTTCGGACAAAATCCCAATCTCGCGCAGCCCTCGCTGTTCACCGAGAAGGTCACGGCCCGCAAGTTGTTCGAGCGCAGGCCCGTCTTCTCGATACTCGCCGACAAGCTGCGGGCCCGCGAATTCGCCAGGGAACGAATAGGGCCTGACTATCTGCCCAGGCTGCTCATGGTCTGCGAGCGTTTCGACGAGATCGACTTCGATCGGCTGCCCGACAAGTTCGTCATCAAGGCCAACCATGGCACCCATTGGGTCCTGATCGTCGAGGACAAGGCCACGCTCGACAGAGCTGCCGCGCGCCGGTCAATCAATCGCTGGCTGAAGACGAACTACTACATCAACTCACGGGAGTATTTTTACAGGAACATCAGACCACGGATCATGATCGAGGAGCTTCTGCAGGAGGACTCCGGCATCCCGGTGATTGAGTACCGCTTTTTTTCCTATGACGGGGTGGCGAAATTCTTGAGCGTTCATCGGCAGCGCTCCGTGAACGGTGGGCGGACGCAAACGCGATTTACCCGCGCGGGCGAAAGGCTGCCGGACCCGGCAATTTCCTCCGCCGTACCGGCCGATGCGCCGCCGCATTTTGCCGACACCGATTTTCCGCCCAATATGGAGCGGATGTTCGAGATCGCGGATACGCTGGCGCAAGGCTTCGACTTCATCCGGGTCGATCTCTACAACCCCGGGGGCAGAATTCTGTTCGGGGAAATGACCAGCCTGCCGATGGGCGGCGTGCGCCGGATGAACCCGCCGATCTACAACCAGATGTTCGGTCAGGAATGGAATTTGAAACTGGGCTAAGCGGGCGCCTGAACCCCGGACTCCGCCTGCATGGGCGCGTTCGCCCTTGAGCCCATCTTAGGCTCTTCCGTATTGCACGCCGCGGGGATATAGCAACGCGCTTGCTTTCAACCACCAGGTTTTGGCGCAAGGTATCGATTCCCCCATGGCTGTGCAGGCAAAGATCTGCGGACTCAATCATCCGGCGGCGATCGCTGCGGCGGTGGCCGGCGGGGCGAGCCATGTGGGCTTCGTTTTCTATCCGCCCAGTCCGCGCGCCATCGATCCCCTGAAGGCGGCCTCGCTTGCGGCGGGCGTGCCGGCAGGGGTCGTCAAGGTCGGCCTCTTCGTCGATGCGTCCGACGAGGATATCGCCCACACGCTGGCCGAGGCCAAGCTCGATTTGCTGCAGCTGCATGGCGACGAAACACCACGCCGGGTCAAGGATGTGCGCCGCAAATTCG
>CAZQLF010000268.1:0-4964 GCA_964594035.1 uncultured Rhodospirillaceae bacterium
AGGTCGAGGTCGAGAGGGGCCACGCTCAACCCCTTGCCGTGGGCGGCGAGGGCCTCGTTTGCCTGAGCCAGCGGAAGCCGGTGAAACCTTCCAGGCCAATGCGGAGCTGAAAGCGCTGGCCGCCTCGCAAGGGGCAAACCTGCCGGCCCTGGCGGATGATTCGGGCGTGGTGGTGGATGCGCTGGGGGGTGCGCCCGGCATCTATTCAGCGCGCTGGGCCGGTCCGAAGAAGGATTTCGCCATGGCCATGCAACGGGTCGAGCGCCAGCTCGGTCCCGATGTCGACCGCACTGCGCATTTCGTCTCGGTCCTGTCGCTTGCCTGGCCCGACGGCCATGTCGAATCCTTCGAAGGCCGTGTCACCGGGCGTCTCGTCTGGCCGCCGCGGGGCAACCGCGGCTTCGGCTACGATCCGATGTTCCTGCCCGACGGGCGCAGCCAGACCTTCGGCGAGATGGACCCGCTGGGCAAACACCAGATCAGCCATCGCGCCGAAGCCTTCCGCAAGCTGGTCGACGCCTGCTTCGACGCGTGACCGTGTCTGCTTCCTCACGCGAGGACGATGGCGGCTTCGGCATTTACATCCACTGGCCGTTCTGCCGCTCCAAATGCCCGTATTGCGACTTCAACAGCCATGTGCGCGAGAGCGTGGACCAGGAACGCTGGCGCCGCGCCTTGTTGGCGGAGCTCGATCACTACGCTGCCACGACTGCCGGGCGCCGGCTCGACAGCGTCTTCTTCGGGGGCGGCACGCCCTCCCTGATGCCGCCCGTGACCGTTGGCGCTCTCATCGAACGCATCGCCCAACACTGGCCCGGTGCCGGCGATCTCGAAATCACGCTGGAAGCCAATCCGACCTCTGTTGAAGCGGCGAATTTCGCGGCCCTGGCGCAGGCCGGCGTCAACCGGGTCTCGCTCGGCCTGCAGGCGCTCGACGATCATGCGCTCAAATTCCTTGGCCGCACCCACAGTGCGCGCGAAGGAGTCGCCGCACTGGAAATCGCGCGGCGCCACTTCAAGCGCTTCAGTTTCGATCTCATCTATGCGCGCCCCGGGCAGACCGTCGCGGGTTGGACCAAGGAGTTGGAGGAGGTGCTGGCGCTCGCAGACGATCATCTCTCGCTCTATCAACTTACCATCGAGGCCAATACCGCCTTCGAGGGCGCCTATCGTCGCGGCGCTTTTACCTTGCCCGACGAGGAAACGGCCGCCACCCTCTACGAGACCACGCGAGATCGCCTCGCCGCCGCCGGCCTGCCGGCCTATGAGATCTCCAATCATGCAAGGCCGGGCCAGGAATGCCGCCACAATCTCGTCTATTGGCGAGGTGGCGATTATCTGGGCATCGGTCCCGGCGCCCATGGACGACTGACGATTGCGGGATCGCGGATTGCAACGCGCCAGCACCGCGCGCCCGAAGCCTGGCTTGCGGCGGTGGAAGAAAAGGGCCACGCCACCCGCGAATACCGGACGTTGTCCTCGGCCGAGCGGCAAGTAGAGCTGTTGCTGATGGGGCTGCGGCTTTCCCAGGGCATTTCGCGGGCGCGCATTCGCCAGGCTCTGGGCCGCGAGATCGAAGAGGCAATCCCGCCTGCCGCCATGGCACCGCTGATCGATGGTGGATTCCTGGAGCTCGATGAAACCGGCCTGCGCGCCACGCCGGCGGGGCTTCAGCGCCTCAACGCCGTGCTCGCAAGCCTGGCCGCCTGAGCCAAGGGGCGCGCTGCGTCGTTACCCCGAAAGCGATGGGCGCTTTCAGCGGCGTTTTGCGCCCGCTATCATGGCGCCCATGCTGAACGCCAAGGCCGGCCCGCGCATTCGCCATGTCGCACCCGATGGCGGGCCGTATGAGACCATCACAATCGACAAGCTGACGCCGGTGATCGGTGCGGAGATCGGCGGCATCGATCTCTCCCAGCCTGTCTCCAATCGCCAGTTCGACGAAATTCATCGGGCGCTGGCGGAGAATCTGGTGATCTTCTTCCGCGACCAGACCTTCTCGCCGCAGCAGCATCTCGCCTTCGGCCGGCGCTTCGGCGATCTGCACATCCACCCGGCGGCCCCCCATGCCGAGGGGATTCCGGAGCTGATGACAATTTACGCCGACAAGGATACGCCGCGCGCCAATGGCGAGGGCTGGCACAGCGATGTCTCATGCGATACCGAACCGCCCATGGGCACGATCCTGCATATCAAGCAATGCCCGCCCCATGGCGGCGACACGCTGTTCGCCAATATGTACGTGGCCTATGAGGCGCTGTCGGATCGCATGAAGGCCTATCTCGCCGGGCTCAAGGCAGTTCATGACGGCGAGCATGTCTATCGCGGGTTATTCGATTTCACGGGCGAGAAGGATCGGCCGAGCTATCCGCGCGCCGAGCATCCGGTGGTGCGCACGCACCCCGTGACGGGCAAAAAGGCGCTCTACGTCAACCGTGGGTTCACCACCCGCATCACCGGCATTCCCATCGATGAAAGTGATGGGATCCTGCGCTATCTCTATGAGCACATGGAGAACCCACTGTTCCAGTGCCGCTTCCGCTGGCGGCCAAACTCCATCGCGTTCTGGGACAACCGCTGTGCTCAGCACCGGGCGATGTGGGATTACTGGCCGCACACGCGCTCCGGCAACCGCGTCACCGTCAAGGGCGATAGGCCGGTTTGATCCCGGCCGGTCTGATACGCTGACTAGTTTGTCAGCTGGGGCGCGAAGTCTTTCGGCGCGGGGTCCTTCACCACGAAGCCTGAATGCTGCACCTCGACGATGTCGAGATTGCGTTGAACCAGGCCGGTGCTGGCGAAACGGAAGAGACCATCGACTCCGGTGAATCCGTCGGGGCGGGCAAGCGTGGCATCGCTGAAATCATTGGCCTTGGCGAGCGACGTCGCCATGGTCATGGCGTCATAGGCGATGCTCGCAAGGCGCGGCGGATCGCTGCCGAACGCCGCGTGATAGCGCTGGGCGAACCCGGTCCAGGATGTGGCGGAAGGGGCGGCAAACCAGGCGCCAACCAATGCCGGTTCGCTGGCGAGATTGGGGTCCGTCCACAGCGCGCTACCCAGCAGTTTCACCTTGGTCGTGTCGATGTTGTAAAAACTGAGCAGCGGGGCGATGGAGCGAAGCTTGGCCCCGCCTTCGGGAATCAGCAGTGCATCGAACGGTCCGTCGGCCGCGAGCTTCTCGACCGCGCCGGAGTATTCGACGGCACCGGGATCGTAGTACTCGATCTGGGCGAGTTCGGCCTGGTGGCGGGCGGTGGCAGGCCCCAGCGCATCGGCCACCGCGTGGCCATAGGGCGAATTGGGCAGCAGGGCTGCGAAGCGCTTGAAGCCCTGGCTTGCGGCATAGGCGACCTCCCGCTCGATCTGCAGGGAGGGAAGGATGCCCATCACATAGACACCGGGACCGGCGGCAGAAACATCGGTGGTAAAGGCCACCACCGGCACATGGGCAGAGGCCGCCACCGGGCCCACCATCTTGGCGTGGGCGGCAAAAACCGGACCTAGCAGGATGTTGGCACCCTGGTCGATGGAGGCCTGGGCCGCAGCGGGGGCGCCGGCCGCCGCCTCTGTGTCATGGACTACCAGTGCCGTGGTCTGGTTGCCGGAATCAAACAGCGCCATTTCCGCTGCCTGGGTCAGTGCCTGGCCCAGGCCTGCATTCGGCCCGGTCAGCGGCACCAGCAGGCCGACGGTGGCCGTCGCACCCGCGATCTTCGGCCCGGTCGGCGTCAGTACGTTGGATGGGCCGGGCGCGGGTGCTGGTCCTGCGGGTACGGGTGCAACTTGCCCGCCGGGAGCCAGCGCCGCTACGTTGCCGGTCTGGCAACCGGCGATGGCCAGCAGCAGGGCGGCGGTCAAGGGAATCGCCCCCAGGGAAGTCGAACAGATACGGCGAAGCGATGTCCACAGGTAAGCCCAAAGGTACATCAAAGCGCTCCGGTCCCTCAACCGGTCCAGGAACAGGCAGCGAGCCTAGCGAGAGCGGCGAGAGGGAGCAATCACGCTCCGGCGCCCGGCAATCGGGTCTGACAATTGTCGCAACGCCCATCGGCAATGCCGGCGATATCGGCCTGCGCGCGCTCGAGGTGCTGAAGAACACCGATGCGATTCTCTGCGAGGACACGCGGGTCAGCATGAAACTGCTGACCCGGCACGGCATCCGCCGGCCCTTGCTTGCCTATCACGAGCACAACGCCGCCAAAATGCGTCCGAAAATCCTGGCGTGGCTGCGCGAGGGAGAAAGCCTGGCGCTGATTTCCGACGCCGGTACGCCGTTGGTTTCCGATCCCGGTTACAAGCTGGTGCAGGCGGCGATCGCCGAGAACCTGATGGTGACCGCCGTGCCGGGCGCGTCAGCAGCGCTGGCGGCATTGGTGCTCTCGGGCCTGCCGCCCGACCGGTTTTTCTTTGCCGGCTTTCTCTCCGCCCGCCCCGGCCAGCGCCGCGAGGAGCTTCGCGAGCTGGCAGCGATTCCGGCAACACTGGTCGTCTATGAAGCCGCCAACCGCCTGGCCGAGACGCTTGCCGATATGGCCGCCGTGCTGGGCGCGCGCCTCGCCGCCGTCGCCCGCGAGCTCACCAAATTGTTCGAGGAGGTGCGGCGCGCCGACCTGCTGAGCCTGGCCACGCACTACGGGAGCTCGCCGGTGAAAGGTGAGGTGGTGATTGTCATCGGCCCACCGCTTGAGGGCGTGGGCGCCGGCGCGGATGCGATCGAGGCGGCGCTCGGCGAATCCCTCAAGACCATGAGCCTGCGCGACGCGGTCGAGCGCGCGGCGGCGGCGACCGGTGCGCCGCGGCGCGCGGTCTACAAACGCGCCCTCGCGCTCACCGGCAAATCCACCTACCCAGACGATGAAGGCTGACCGGAAACGGGCCTTGCGGCGAGGCCCGTCGGCTGTACGGCTAGCCACTCTCGCGCTTGCCCTGCACGCCGATGATATCCCTTCACCCCACCCAAA
>CAZQLF010000269.1:0-4961 GCA_964594035.1 uncultured Rhodospirillaceae bacterium
GGATTTCCTTGCCAAGGTCCGCGAAGGCGCCCTCGGCGAAGCGGTGCTCAAGAGCATCACCCCTGGCCAGATGGTGGTGAAGCTGGTCCACGACGCGCTAGTCGAGGCGCTGGGCAGCGCATCATCGGCCATCAACCTGAACGCCGAGCCACCGGTGGTCATCATGATGGTCGGCCTCCAGGGCTCGGGCAAAACCACCACCACCGCCAAGATCGCCATGCGTTTGGTCCAGCGCGAGCGCAAGCGCGTGTTGATGGCCTCCCTCGATACGCGCCGCCCGGCGGCACAAGAGCAGCTCGCCGTGCTCGGCCGTCAGGCCAGTGTGCCGACCTTGCCGATCGTGCCGGGCGAGCCGCCGGTGGCCATTGCCAGGCGCGCGCTACAGACCGGCCGCCTCGAAGGCTACGACGTGGTGATGCTGGATACTGCCGGCCGCCTGCATGTCGATGACGAGCTGATGGCCGAGGCGGCCTCCGTTCGTCAGGCGGCGGCACCCACCGAGACTTTGCTGGTGGTCGATGCCATGACCGGCCAGGACGCGGTCAACGTCGCGACCAACTTCCGCGATCGCCTGACGCTAACCGGTGTCGTACTGACCCGCGTGGACGGCGACGCGCGCGGTGGTGCCGCACTTTCCATGCGCGCTGTCACCGGCACGCCGATCAAGCTGATCGGTGTCGGCGAAAAGCTGGATGCGCTGGAAGATTTCCATCCCGACAGAATCGCCGGCCGCATCCTCGGCATGGGCGATATCGTCGGCCTCGTCGAGCGCGCAGCGGAGACCATCGAGCGCGAGCAGGCGGAAAAGCTTGCCGCCAAGATGCAGAAAGGCCAGTTCGACCTGAACGACATGGCCGACCAGTTGAAGCAACTGCAGAAGATGGGCGGCCTCGGCGGCGTGCTCGGCATGCTGCCCGGCGTGCAGAAGATCCAGAAGCAGCTCGATGGCGCCAAGATCGACGAGCGCATGCTGCGCCGCCAGCAGGCGATCATCTCATCCATGACCCGCGAGGAGCGCCGCCGGCCCGAGATCATCAAGGCCTCCCGCAAGCAGCGTATCGCCACCGGTGCGGGATCGAGTGTGCAGGAAATCAACAAGCTGCTGAAGCAGCATATGGAAATGGCCCGCATGGTGAAGCAGGTGGGCAAGCTGGGTGAGAAGGGGCTGATGCGTCATGGCATCGGTGCCCTGATGCGCCGCCATTAGGGGGATTTCGATGCTCGACCATATTTCGCTGGGAATTTCCAATCTCGCCCGCGCCCGCAAGTTCTATGACCAAGCGCTGAAGCCACTGGGCGTCAGCATGGTCTATCCGATCCCGGGTTACGGCTTCGGTTATGGCGCCAGAAAGGGTGAGCCCAAATTCTGGATCGGCCTGCCGCTCGCCAAGCGCCGCAAGCCCAAGGCCTGCGCCGGCAGCCATGTTGCTTTCGTCGCTGCCAACCGCAAGGCGGTGGACGCTTTCTACAAGGCCGCCATCAAGGCCGGCGGCAAGGACAACGGCAAACCTGGCCTGCGTCCGGAATATCACGCCAACTACTACGGCGCGTTCGTGATCGACCCCGAAGGTCACGCGATCGAAGCCTGCTGTCATAATCCCGAATAAACGTCTTGCAAGAAAGGAATTGAACGGAATGTCGTTGAAAATTCGCCTGGCCCGCGGCGGCACCAAGAAGCGGCCCTATTATCGTGTCGTTGTCGCCGAATCGCGCATGCCGCGCGATGGCCGCTTCGTGGAGAAGATCGGCCTCTACAACCCGATGCTGCCCAAGGACAGCGACCAGCGCGTGACCATCGATGTCGAGCGCGCCAAGCACTGGCTAAAGTTGGGGCCAACGCCCACCGGGCGGCGGAACAGTTGCCTCACCAAGGTCGGCCTTACCACGGTGCCCGAGCGTCGCGAGCAGACCAAGCAGCACATGCCGAAGAAGAAGGCGCAGGAGCGCGCTGGCGGCGGTGCGGCCGCCGGTGGCGAAACGGCCCCGGCGGCAGCCACTACGCCGGCAGCGCCGGCGCAGTAAGTCTGGCGTAGACGTTCTTGCTGCTGCTGGTCGGCCGGATCGCCGCGGCCCATGGGCTGCGCGGGCTGGTGAAGCTGCAATGCTTCACGGCCGAACCGGAATCGATCGGCAGATACGGCCCGCTGAGCGATGCGACGGGCAAGCGGGTGTTCGAGGTGACCGTGTTGAACCCGGTGAAGGGTGGGGTGCTGGCCTCGATCAAAGGTGTTGGCGACCGTACGGCGGCTGAGAAGTTGCGTGGCGTTGAACTCTACATGCCGCGCGACCGGCTGCCGCCGGCTGGTGAAGGCGAGTACTACCACGCCGATCTGGTGGGATTGGCGGTGGAGCTGAAGGACGGCACGCCCTTTGGGCGCGTGCAGGCGGTGGAGAATTACGGCGCCGGCGATCTGCTGGCGATCGTCAGGCCCGGCGGACGGCCCGTCAGCCTGCCCTTCACCGATCCTGTGGTGCCGGTGGTGGATATTGCCGGCGGCCGGATCGTGGTCGATCCACCGCCGGGCCTGGTGGACGATGTGCCCGTGGATGGGCCGAAGGAGGAGGAGAAAGAAGGCGGGTGAGCGACGTTGCCGCAGCGAGTTCCTGGGGGGTCAAGGTCCTGACCCTGTTTCCCGAGATGTTCCCGGGATTCCTGGGCCATTCGCTGGCCGGCAAGGCGCTGGCAGCAGGGATTTGGACGCTGGAAACGGTGGACATTCGCGATTTCGCAAGCGATAAACACCGCTCCGTGGACGACGCCCCGTTCGGCGGCGGCCCCGGCATGGTGCTGATGCCTGAAGTGGTCGATGGCGCGTTGCGCGCGCATCACCGGGGGCCGGCACCGGCGGTGTACCTCACCCCGCGCGGCCGAAGGCTTGATCAGGCGATGGTGCGCGGCTATGCGGCGCAAACCTCGCTGACCTTGCTCTGTGGCCGCTTCGAGGGCGTGGACGAGCGGGTACTGGAAGCCAACGCGGTCGAAGAGGTGAGCCTCGGCGATTTCGTGCTTTCCGGCGGTGAACCGGCGGCGCTCGCCCTGATCGACGCGGTCGTGCGGCTTCTGCCCGGCGTTGTCGGTGCGGAAGAGACGCTGGAGGAAGAGAGTTTCGAACGGGGATTGCTGGAGTATCCCCATTACACGCGGCCCGCCGAATGGCAGGGACGCAAGGTGCCGGAGGTGCTGATTTCCGGTCACCACGAGAAGGTCAGGGCCTGGCGGCGTCGCCAGGCGGAAGCGGTGACGAAGCAGCGCCGGCCGGATCTTTGGCAGCGCTATCTCGCCGCGGAGAACAGGAGCGAAGAAGGAAACGAGCCATGACGACCATCATCGACACCATCAACGCCGAGCAGATCGCCAAAGTCGGCGCCAAGATTCCCGATTTCGCACCCGGCGACACGCTGCGCGTGAATGTCAAGGTGATCGAAGGCACGCGCGAGCGCGTGCAGGCCTTCGAGGGCGTGTGCATTGCGCGCAAGAACGCCGGGGTGAACTCGAACTTCACCGTGCGCAAGATCTCCTATGGCGAAGGCGTGGAGCGCGTGTTCCCGCTGCACAGCCCGCGTATCGCCTCGGTCGAGCTGGTGCGCCGCGGCGACGTCCGCCGTGCCAAGCTCTATTACCTGCGCGGCCGGCGCGGCAAGTCAGCGCGTATCGCCGAGAAGCTGGGCCTCGTTGCCGGCGCCGAAGGAGAAGCCGCGGCCACCGAAGCCAAGGAGTAAGTCTCCATGGCGGGAGCTGGTAAGCCCGTGGCGCGTACCTTGTTCGACAAGATCTGGGAAAGCCATCTGGCCCATCGCCAGGCCGATGGCACCTGCCTGCTCTATGTCGACCGGCACCTCGTGCATGAGGTGACGAGCCCGCAGGCCTTCGAAGGCCTGCGCATGCACAAGCGCAAAGTGCGCCGGCCGGAGGCCACGTTGGCCGTGGCCGATCACAACGTGCCGACCACTGATCGTTCCAAGGGCATCATCGAGGAAGAGTCACGCATCCAGGTGGAGACCCTGGAAAAGAACTGCGCCGACTTCGGCATTCCCTATTTCTCCATGAACGATATCCGCCAAGGCATCGTTCATATCATCGGGCCGGAACAGGGCATGACCCAGCCCGGCATGGTCATCGTCTGCGGCGACAGTCACACGGCAACCCACGGTGCCTTCGGGGCGCTGGCGTTTGGCATCGGCACATCCGAAGTCGAGCATGTCCTGGCGACGCAAACCATCATCCAGCAACCGGCCAAGAACATGCTGATTCGCGTCGAGGGCGATCTGCCCGTCGGCGTGACCGCCAAGGATCTGATCCTCGCCATTATCGGCAAGATCGGCACGGCCGGCGGCACCGGCCACGTCATCGAATATGCCGGCAAGGCGATCCGCGCTCTCTCGATGGAAGGCCGCATGACTATCTGCAACATGTCCATCGAGGCGGGTGCGCGCGCCGGTCTCATTGCGCCGGACGAGACGACCTTTGCCTATCTCAAGGGCCGGGCGATGGCGCCCAAGGCTGGATCCTGGGAACAGGCGGTTGCCTATTGGAAGACGCTGCCCTCGGACGAGGGCGCGCAATACGACAAGGAAATCGTCCTGCACGCTCGCGAGATCATTCCGCAGGTGACATGGGGCACCAGTCCGCAGGATGTCCTGCCCATCGACGGCAAGGTCCCCGATCCGGCGAACGTGCCGGAAGAAGCCAAGCGCGATTCCATGCAGCGCTCGCTGGCGTATATGGGTTTGAAGCCCGGTACGCCGCTGAAGCAGGTGCCGGTCAATCGCGTCTTCATCGGCTCCTGTACCAATGGCCGCATCGAGGATCTGCGCGCGGCCGCTGCCATCGCCAAGGGCCGCAAGGTCGCCAACGGGGTGCAGGCCATGGTGGTGCCGGGCTCCGGCCTGGTGAAGCACCAGGCGGAGGAGGAGGGGCTCGATCGCATCTTCCGCGAGGCGGGCTTCGAATGGCGCGAGCC
>CAZQLF010000270.1:0-4957 GCA_964594035.1 uncultured Rhodospirillaceae bacterium
GCGCCCCGACAGCTTCTGGCGAAGCAAATAGCTGCCGACACGGATCTGCTGCAGAACGGGAATGGACACAACCGGCCTCGTTAACAGGTTACGCGACGTTTGATTACGTGACGTTTGGCTACGTGAAGTCTGGTTACGCGAAGTAACCGGGTAGTGAAGCTGTAGACATAGGGGCGCGATCAGGCATCCGCAAGCTCATGCGTCTGCAAGTTCACTGGGCAGGCGGAATTTGATGTCTTCGACGATTCCGGGCAGCACTTCCAGTTCAACGGGCCCCACCCGGCGCAGGGCTGCGACCACATCATCCACCAGCTCTTCAGGCGCAGACGCCCCGGCGGTGAGCCCCACCACCCTGGCTTCGCGCACCCAGGCCGGATCGAGCTCGGCGCCGCTATCGATCAGATAGCTGGGCACGCCCGCTTCCTTGCCGATCTCGCACAGCCGGTTGGAGTTCGAGCTGTTGCGCGCGCCCACCACAAGAATCACATCCACCATCTTGCCCAGCTCGCGCACGGCGGATTGGCGGTTCTGGGTGGCGTAACAGATGTCCTTGGTGTCGGGGCCGACGATGTTGGTGAAGCGGCGCTTGAGGGCGGCGATGACGGCGCGGGTATCGTCGACGCTGAGGGTCGTCTGGGTGACATAGGCCAGCGGTACGTCGACTGGGATGTCGAGATTGGCCACATCCTCCTCGCGCTGCACCAGATAAACGGGGCCGGCAATCTGGCCCCGCGTTCCTTCGACCTCGGGATGGCCGTCATGGCCGATCAGGATGAGGCTGCGCCCCTGCGCGACATAGCGCTTGCCCTCGCTATGAACCTTGGCAACCAGCGGGCAGGTAGCATCGAGCACCGAGAGATCGCGCTCCACCGCTTCGCCTTCCACCGCCTTGGAAACGCCATGGGCGCTGAAAATCGTGCGGGCACCAGGCGGCACTTCGGAAAGATCCTCGACAAACTGCGCGCCCATCTTCTTCAGCCGCTCGACGACATAGCGGTTGTGGACGATCTCGTGGCGGACATAGACGGGGGCACCGTATTTCGCCAACGCGCGTTCGACGATCTCGATGGCGCGAACGACGCCAGCACAGAAACCGCGCGGTTGAGCCAGGATGACCTGCATGATGCGACCCTCGTTAATGCGCAAAACCGCAAAATTCCAGCGATGACATCGCGCGCTTGTGAAAGCGCGCTAGCGCCGTCGCCTTGCTCCAACTCAATATCCGGCGGACCATCCCGCCAATCGCGCAGACCGGGGCCAGCGCGATTTTTCCGGCAAGCCTGCAGACGCGGGACACAAGTCCGCCGCGGGCCGCACCGTGATTTAGACCCCGACTCGAATGTTACATCACAGTGATGGACCTTGTCGCCCCAAGGCCCGGGTGGGGTCGAGTGAAGAACGTCCGGGCGATAGGCGCCCCGCTGCAGCGTGTCGCCGCCCACGGGGAGGCGGTGTTTAGGACAAGACATCGGCCCGCGTCAAGTTGCGATGTTCCTGTTTTGATCTGACGTGTCGTGTGACGGGCCTGTGGCATTGTTTCGGGGCGTGGTGGAACGATGACTGGCGCCTACCTATTTTTCGGTGGGGCTTGCGAGCGAAATCAGCCATAAGAGCGCCGACTTTCGCGAGGCTGGCACACAACCGTTCCCGCGCATTTCACGGCAATTTCATAACCGCGGCACGCAAAAGAAGAATGGCGCGTCCTTCCCGGCATTATCGGCTTTTCCGCCCATGACCAGCGTCATTGCCCGCATTGTGGCGGAGAGCTGCCGCCACGCCTGGCTCGTCGTGATGGCAGCAGTCGCGCTCGCCATCGCCGCCGGCGTCTACAGCGCGGACCACATTTCCATGGATACCGACAGCGGAAGGTTGTTTTCGCAGAACCTGCCGTGGCGCGTGCGCGAGAGAGCCTATGACGCGGCGTTTCCCCAGCAGACGAAGCTGACCGCCGTCATCATCGATGGCCAGACACCCGAACTGGCGGAGAGTGCCGCGGCAGCTCTCGACCAGCGCCTCGCCCAGGATCATGAGCAGTTTCCTCGCGTCGAGCGGCCCGATGGCGGGCCGTTCTTTGCGAAGAATGGCATGTTGTTCCTGTCGACGGCCGAGGTCGAAAAAACGACGCAGGATATTATTGCAGCTCAACCTCTGCTGGGAACACTCGCGTCCGATCCCTCCTTGCGTGGCGTCATGGATACGCTCGCCAACCTCGCCGACGGCGTCACCCATGGCGATGCGAAATTCAGCGATGTCGAAACGCCGTTCCGCGCACTCGCCGGCGCCCTGCAGGCGGTGATCGCCGGCAAGTTTCAGCCGCTATCCTGGCGGACGCTGATCGCGGGCCACCCGCCCAAGCTGCGCGAGATCCGCCGCACCATCCTCGTGCAGCCCAAACTGGAATTCGGTGCGCTCGAACCCGGCGCAAAAGCATCCGCCGCCATCCGCAAGATCGCGCTCGATCTCGGGCTCACGCCTGACAAGGGCGTGCACGTGCGTCTGACCGGTTCGATCCCGCTATCGGATGAAGAGTTCGCCACGCTGGCCGAAGGGGCGGGGCGCAACGCGCTGATCACGATCGGGCTTGTCGCCTTCCTCCTGTGGCTCGGTTTGCGTTCCGTGCGGATCATCTTCGCCATCCTGTTCACGCTCGGCTGCGGTCTTGCCATGACGGCCGCTTTCGGCCTGCTCGCGATCGGCCGGTTCAACCTGATCTCGGTTGCGTTTGCCGTGCTGTTCGTGGGTCTGGGTGTCGATCTCGGTATTCAATTCGCCGTGCGCTACCGCGCCGAGCGTCATGCCCAGGGCGATTTGCCAGGTGGGCTCCCTGCGGCATTGCGCGCCGCCGGCAACGGCGTCGGCAGTTCGCTGGCGCTTGCCGCCGCGGCCATCGCCGCCGGCTTCTATGCCTTTCTGCCCACCGACTACCGCGGCATCTCCGAACTCGGCCTGATCGCCGGCACCGGCATGCTGATCGCCTTCCTGCTCAGCATCACCATGCTGCCGGCCCTGCTGCTGATCCTGCGGCCGCCGGGCGAGCCGGCGGAGGTGGGCTACCGCTTCCTGGCACCAGTCGATCATCTCCTCCTGCGCCGCCGCCGGGCCGTGCTGATCGCTACGGGTGTCGTCGCACTGGGCTGCGTGGCGCTATCCACCCAGCTGCGCTTCGATTTCAATCCGCTCAATCTGCGCAGCAGCAAGGTCGAGTCCGTATCGACGTTGCTTGACCTCATGCAGGACCCGGCTGCGACACCCTATTCCACCAGCGTCCTGGCGCCGTCGCTGGATGAGGCGAAGAAGATCGCCGCCAAGCTCGACAAGCTGCCTGAAGTCGGACAGACGATAACGCTGGCGAGCTTCATTCCCGATGACCAGGACGCCAAGCTGGCGCTGATCGGCGATGCCGCGCAGCTGATGGACCTCACGCTCAATCCGATCGAAACGAAGCCGACGCCGAGCGACGCCGACGCCGTGGCGGCGATCATGAAGGCGGTCGGCAAATTGCGCGAAGCCGCCGGCAGCGATGCCAGTGCTGGTGCGGCGCAGGCGCGCGGCCTTGCCGACATTCTCGACAAGCTCGCAACAGGTGATGCCGCGTTGCGCAGGGCGGCAGAAGAAGCGCTGGTCCCCGGCCTCAAGACCATGCTGGGGCAGCTGCGCGACGCCCTCCAGGCGGCGCCGGTTACTTTGGATAATCTGCCGCCCGAGCTGAAGCAGAACTGGATCTCCGCCGATGGTCATGCTCGCGTCGAAGTGGATCCCAAGGGCAATGGCAATGATAACGAGGTGCTGCGCCGGTTCGTGATAGCCGTGCGCTCTGTCGAGCCGGACGTCGCAGGCTCCGCTACCTCGATCCAGGATTCAGGCCGCACGGTTGTCGAGGCTTTTGTGCGCGCAGGATTCGGCGGGCTGATGGCGATCACGGTGATCCTGATTGTCGTGTTGCGGCGCTTTACCGACGTGATGCTGACCCTGGCGCCGCTCGGCATGGCCGTGTTGCTGACGCTGGGCTTGTCCGTGTTGCTCGATTGGCCGCTGAACTTCGCCAATATCATCGCGCTGCCGCTGCTTTTCGGCATCGGCGTGGCATTCAACATCTACTTCGTCGTGGCCTGGCGGCGCGGCGAGAGCCATCCGCTGCAATCGAGCCTGACGCGCGCCATTATTTTCAGCGCACTGACCACCACAGCCGCCTTCGGCACGCTCTGTCTTTCGAGCCATCCGGGAACGGCCAGCATGGGCCGCCTGCTGGCGCTGTCGCTGGGCTGTACGCTGGCCTCGACGCTGCTGTTCCTGCCGGCGCTGTTGGGCCGGCCGCCCGCGGTTCAGCGCAGCGTCTGATCGCCTCACGTTTCAACGTGAGGCGCGAATCAGCCGCTGCTCAAACAATTAGAGCAAGATTCACGAATCAGGTTGATTCAACCTGATCCGATCTTGCTCTAGGCGCCCTTCAAGATCTTGTCGGCGCGATCCTTTATCTTGGCAAGCAGGGCGTCGGCACCGTCGGATTTCAGCACGCCGGAGAATTCAGAGCGCCGGGTGGCGAGTTCGCTGATCGAGCCGTCGAGGAAGACATCGACCACCTTCATGTCGCCGGCGGGCCCGCGCATCAGGTAGTTCAGCGCCACGGGGTCGCCGTCATCGCGCACCATCTTGGTGGTCACTACCACATCGGCGTTGTGGGGGATCGTTTTGGGATCGATGACGAAGCGCTGGCCGGAATATTTGGTGAAGCGGTCCGCATAGATGGCCGCCGACATGCGCCCGAAGGCCTCGATCAGCGCCTGCTGCGTGGCGGGCGGGATCTTCGTCCATTCCGGACCACAGGCGATCCGGGTCATCGCCGCAATGTCGTAGGTGGCATTGATCGCCGGCAGCATCTTGTCGAAGCGGCCCTGCACGCCGAGCTGCGGACCCTGTTTCATGGTGTCCAGCAACACGTCGTAGAACGCCTGGATGC
>CAZQLF010000271.1:0-4948 GCA_964594035.1 uncultured Rhodospirillaceae bacterium
GCCAGGAAGCCCGAAAGGATGTCGCGCGGCGCACCCGATGGCTTGCCATTCACAAAGGGAATGAACACCACCCGATAGCCCGAGAGCTTGCTGCGGTTCCATGAACCGTGCTGGCCGATCACCATGCCGTCGGGAAAGCCGGGGAGGGTTCCGGCCGGCAGCCAGCAGAGGCCGAGCGAAGCCGTATGGCCGCCGAGCGCGTAGTCCGGTTGGATCGCCTTGGCCACCATGGCAGGGTCCTGTGGTACGCGGTCGTCCACCGTCTGGCCCCAATAACAGTAGGGCCAGCCGTAGAAGCCGCCGTCGCGCACCGAGGTCAGATAATCCGGGGGCGTTTCATCGCCCAAGCCATCGCGTTCATTGACCACAGTCCAGAGCACACCGGTCTTGGGCTCCCACGCCATGCCCACCGCATTGCGCAAGCCGCCAGCAAAGATTCGGTACTTGCCGCTCGCCAGATCGAGTTCGTAGATGGCAGCCCGACCTTCCTCCACTTCCATTCCCTGATCGGCGATGTTGGTGAACGAGCCGACGCCGGCATAGAGCCTGGTCTTATCGGGGCTGAGCAGCAGGCTGCGCGTCCAATGTCCGCCGGGCTTGAAGGTCGTTAGCCGCTTGCCCGCGGCGGTTATCTTGGTATCGCCGGTCTTGTACGGATAGGCCGAGATGCCGTCGGTGGCACCGACATAAAATGTGTCGCCGACCAGCGCCATGCCGAAGGGCTGGTTCAGATCCCTCATGAAGATTTCACGGGTTTCGGCCACGCCGTCGCCATTCGCATCGCGCAGCAGCGTGATCCGGTTCGGGCTTTCGCCGACGGCGGCCGCCCGCTTCATGGTGCTGTACATCGCGTAGTCGAACAGGGATTCCACCTTGGTTCGCAGAAACAACGCCTCGGCGGTCAGCACGTCGCCATTGGGCAGCAGCTCGATCCAGCGCGGATGTCTGAGCCCGGCGGCAAATGCGTTGACTTTGAGTCCCGGGGCCGCAATGGGCGTCTGTCCATTCAGCCAGCCCTTGGCTGTCGGCATTTTCAGGGTGGGGATGGCGCCCTGAGGCTTTGCCGCCGGGATGGCCGGAGCCGGCCCGACCGCCTGCGGATGCGATGCGGCGCCCAGCATGCGGCGCCAAACCACCGCCGCGGCGCCGATCAGCGCGACGATGCGCGCGAAGATAAAAGTCATTTTAGAGCACCCCTCTGTCCGACCCGGGCGCATCGTAGTGGAAGCCGACCCGGCTTGAAACCGGACACGTTGCCAAGTCACTCGGTTAGGCTCGTCTCGGAAAAATAGATTACTTGTGCAACATGCTTCATCCCGCGGCGGACCTGCCGCTATCAACGCAATGCCGTATTCGGCACGACCTCCAATTGCTCGCTAGGTTGGTAAACTCTAAGGTAGCAGAGCCTTGCCGCAAATTCGCCCCGCTGGGGCTAGACTCAATTCTCTTGGTGAAGTGAGAGCAATAACGTGAAAACCCCGGTAGTTCGCTCAGCGGAGGAATTGTTTGAAAAGTTGCGCAGTCTTCAACTTGGCGACGGTTGGATCTATCGAGGGGTTCCAAGCATCGACTACGAGCCGGTGCCGTCCATTTGGCGTGCGTGACATTCGAGTGTACCTCAACCGATTCGAAAGGACGAAGAGCGCAGGTTGCTTTGGAAATTTCGCGATCAGGTAAGACCGCATATCAATCTAGACGTGAATAATGAATTGGAATGGTTGGTTCTCGCTCAGCACCATGGATTGCCGACTAGACTATTAGATTGGACCGCAAGCCCACTAGTGGCAGCATATTTTTCTGTGCATCAGTCAGTCGAAGATAAGAATGGGGCAATCTTTGTTCTAAAGTGCCCACCGAAAGTTGGACCCAAACAAAGGCAGACCCCTTTCAAAATTGACAAGATTCTTATGATCGACCCGCCAAATATCTCTGAGCGCGTTACTCGCCAGAGCGCCCGAATGACAATTCACCCGTCACCACCTGGCCAGTGGCCTTTCGGCGACGGCCTCAAGTTAGTCATTCCGCACAAATCAAAACTGAGTTTCAAAATTCAATTGGATAGAATGGGAATCAATGAAGCCTCCTTATTCCCGGGGACCGATGCGATTGCACGGTATCTTCACTGGCAAGTGAAGTGGGACCGCTTCTATAAGGCGTAATTCTCGCGCTGGCTGCGCCTGTGTGCTTATTCCTTAATGTGACGAAACATAGTGTAGAATTCGGAAGCCTTCCAATCAGGAGCCCGCCATGAGCAAGACTTTCCGCGTCGCCTGCATTCAGAACTGCGCCGAGCGCGACATGACGCCGAGCATCGCGGCCATCGAGCCGCTGATCCGTAGCGCCGCCAAGGATGGCGCCCAGCTGATCCAGCTGCCCGAAATGGCGACGATGATCGAGCCGCAGAACCCGAAGGTGCTGGAGAAGGCCGTCGTTGAATCCGCCGATCCGGGGCTGAAGCGGTTTCGCGAGCTCACCCGTGAGACGAAGACCTGGATGATCGTGGGATCTCTGCTGATCAAGCAGGAAGGCGAGAGCCGGGTGGTCAACCGTTCCTACATGATCAACCCCGCCGGCGAGATCACGGCGCGTTACGACAAGCTGCACATGTACGACGTCGATCTGGCGACCGGCGAAAGCTATCGCGAGTCAGCCACCGTGCGGCCGGGCAATCGTGCGATCATCGCCGGGTCGCCCTGGGGCCCGATCGGGTTGTCGGTCTGTTACGATCTGCGCTTCGCCTATCTCTATCGCGCGCTGGCACAGGGCGGCGCCGGCTATCTGGCGATCCCCGCCGCCTTCACCTACACCACCGGGAAGGCCCACTGGCACATCCTCTGCCGTGCCCGTGCCATCGAGACCGGCAGCTATGTCTTCGCTGCCAACCAGTGCGGCATTCACGCCGAAGGCCGGCGTACCTGGGGCCACAGCCTGATCGTCAGTCCCTGGGGCGAGGTGCTGGCCGATGGCGGCGAGGATGTCGGCTACATCGTCGCCGATGTCGATCCGGCCAAGGTGCAGGAAGCGCGCCAGGCGGTGCCGGCGCTGCACCACGACCGCGCTTTCAGCAAGCCGGAACTGGTGAGCGAGCAGGCGGCGGAGTAGTCGCAACTAGTTGCGATACTGCACCCCCGGCAGCACGCAGAGCATCTCGTAGAGCAGGTTCGCCGCGAGAAGCGCCGTGTTGCCCGAGGGATCGTAGGGAGGGGCGACCTCGACGAGGTCGCAGCCCACGATGTCGAGGCCTTTGCAGCCGCGGATGATCTCGATGCCCTGGATGGTCGTCAGGCCGCCGATCTCCGGCGTGCCCGTGCCTGGCGCGCTCGAGGGATCGAGCCCGTCGATATCGAAGCTCAAATAAACCGGGCCCTTGCCGAGCTGCTTGCGGATCTCCGCCATCAGCGGTTCCAGCGATTTGTACCAGCACTCCTCGGCCTGGACGACGCGGAAGCCCTGGGCGCGCGGCCAGTCAAAATCCTCCGCGGCATAGCCGGTGGCACGCAGTCCGATCTGCGCCACCCGCTTGCCGTCGAGCAGGCCTTCATCCACCGCGCAGCGGAAAGGCGTGCCATGGGCGATCTTTTCGCCGAACATCGACTCATTGATATCGGCATGGGCGTCGATATGCACCATCCCGACCGGCCCGTATTTCTTTTTGAGCGCGCGCAGGATGGGCAGCGCAATGGTGTGATCGCCGCCGATGGTCAGCGGCTTGCAGTTATGGCCGAGGATTTCGTCATAGGCCGCCTCGATGATGTCGATGCTTTTCAGCAAGTTGAAGGTGTTGATGGCGACATCGCCGATATCCGCGACCGACAGGCTGTCGAAGGGTGCCGCGCGCGTGGCCATGTTATAGGGGCGGATCAGGCAGCTTTCGGCGCGAATCTGGCGTGGACCGAAGCGCGCACCGGAACGGTTGGAGGTGCCGATATCGAAGGGCACACCGACGAAACAGGCATCGAGGCCCTTGGCACTCGGCAACGAGGGCAGGCGCATCATGGTGGCAGGTCCCCCGAAACGGGGCATCTGGTTGCCGCCGAGCGGCTGGTGGAAAACCTTAGTCATGATGGCCTCCGGTGATCATCGATGTCCTTTAGGCAAGGATTGTAGCGCCTAACCGGGCATTGTTTGCAATTGCTGGAGCGCAGGCTTTCCTCTCTCGTCATGCCCGGGGCGCCCACGGGGCAGAGCCCGGGCATCCAGTCTTGCGGCAGCACTGGATCCCCGGGCTCGGCCCAAGGGGCTCGGCCATGGGCCGCCCCGGGGATGACGGAATGAAAG
Source organism: uncultured Rhodospirillaceae bacterium (assembly GCA_964594035.1). Lineage (GTDB taxonomy): Bacteria > Pseudomonadota > Alphaproteobacteria > Dongiales > Dongiaceae > DASXQK01. Next base: position 4,279 of record CAZQLF010000271.1, read on the forward strand.
AGAGGTTATTCCGAATTTGCGCCCACGAGCTGGCGCCGGGCGTAGTGCAGGTGGTTGGTCACGATGGCGACCGCCGCATCGATGTCGCGGGTGCGGATCGCTTCGAACAGTGCCGTGTGCTGGGTGTTGTATTCGGCGATGCGCGCCGGCGTCAGCACCTTGTCCTTCATGGCGTTCCACTGGCTGTGGGTGCGCACGGTGTTAATCTGGCGATAAATCCACACCATCAGCGGATTGCGCGTGGCTTCGGCGATCAGCTGGTGGAACTCCTCATCCCACAGCGTGAAGTTTTCGGCATCGATGCTGGCGCTCTCCATGCGGGAAATCGCGTTGGCGAGTCGTTCGATATCGCGGGCCGTCGCGTTCAGCACGGCAAGGCGCACCATGTTGGGTTCGACACCCAGGCGCACCTCGATCAATTCGAGGGGCGAGGTGAGCTCGGCGATGTCTTCGGTATCGCCCTGGGCGCGGAAGTTGACGAAGGTGCCGCTGCCCACGCGCCGGGTGACGAGGCGCTCGACCTCCAGCTGGTCGAGTGCCGTGCGTATCGTGGTGCGTGAGGCGCTGAAGGCCGTGGCGAGCTGGCGCTCGGCCGGCAATTTTTCGCCATGGGCGTAGCCGCCCTCCATGATCGCCTGGCGCAGCTGGCTGGTTATCCAGGCGGAACCGC
>CAZQLF010000272.1:0-4860 GCA_964594035.1 uncultured Rhodospirillaceae bacterium
GCGGGGTAACCTCCCACGTCGGGACGGCCAGCGGATCCGGCGGTAAGCGGCCGGAAATAGCGGGCGATCAGAGTGAATTCATCACGCGGCTTTGCCACCCGAAACCGCCAGTTCGCTGGGCCGCAATTCTCGCGCGAGGCGATCGAGCACGCCGTTGATCAGGCCCGTCTCCTTGTCGCCATAGAAGGCATCGGCAAGATCGACATACTCGCTGATGACCACGCGGGCCGGTGTATCGGGGCGGTCGGCCAGCTCGTGAGCACCAGCGCGCAGGATGCAGGCGAGTAGCGTTTCGAGCCGTTCGATCGTCCAGTCCTCGACGAGGACGGCCGCGATCATGTCGTCGAGGTCGCGGCGGTTGTGCACCACCCCGCGTACAAGGTCGGCGAAAAGCGCCTGGTCGGGCTTGACCAGTGCGACGTCGTCAATGGCCTCGCCCAGGCGGTGCGCGGTGAACTCGGCAATGACCTGTTCCACATCGCCGCCGGAGAGTTCGAGCTGATAGAGCGCCTGCACCGCCGCCAGTCTGGCTGTGCTGCGGGGCGTGCCGCCGGAGGGACGCTTGGCCATTATCGAACGCGCAGGCCGAGGCGCTTGCGCATCTCCACCATGGCAAGACAGGCGCGCGCCACATCGCCGCCCTTGTTCTTTTCACTCACGCGGGCGCGGGCCCAGGCTTGCTCGCCGTTCTCCACGGTCAGGATGCCATAGCCCAGCGCGATGCGGTGCTGGGTCGTGAGGTCCATGAGCGCCCGGGCGCTTTCGCCGGCGACATAGTCGTAATGGGTCGTTTCGCCCCGGATGACGCAGCCGAGCGCCAGATAGCCATCGAAGGCGCGATGGGGCGGCGAGACGCGCTGGGCCTCGATGGTCATGGCGATTGCCGCGGGAATTTCGAAGGCGCCGGGCACCGAGACCCGCTCATGGGTCGCCCCCGCCTCGTTCAGCGCCTGAATTGCGCCCTTCAGCAGCTCATCGGCGATATCGGCGTAGAAGCGGGCTTCGACGATCAGGACATGCGGCTTGGCGCTCACGCTTCCCCCTCGTGTGCGATCGGCTCCTGCCCCGCCACGGTCAGGCCATAGCCCTCGAGGCCGACGATGGTGCGCCTTGTGTTGGAAAGCAGGATCATGTTGCGCACGCCGAGGTCGAGCAGGATCTGCGCGCCCACGCCATAGTCGCGCAGCTGGTCGCCGGGTGCCGCACTTCCGGAAAGACGCGCCTTGACGCGGTCCGAGAGACTGGTGGGTAGCGGCTCGCGGATCAGCACGACGACGCCGCGACCCGCCGCACCGATCTTGTCCATGGCGGCGTGCAGCTCACCGCCGCGCCCGCTGCTGCGATCGGCCAGCACATCGTCGAGCACATTGAGTGCGTGCATGCGTACCAGCACCGGCTCGCTCGTATGCACATCGCCTTTGACCAGCGCGATGTGTTCGGCATGAGCGACGCGGTTGACATAGACATGCATGCGGAACTTGCCGCCCCAGCGGCTTTCGAAATCGCATTCCAGGGCGCGCTCGACGATGCGGTCATGGCGCCGGCGATAGGCGATGAGATCGGCGATGGTGCCGATCTTCAGGCCATGGCGCTGGGCGAAGGCGATCAGATCGTTGCGGCGCGCCATCGTGCCGTCGTCGTTCATGATCTCGCAGATCACGCCGGCGGGGTTGAGGCCGGCCAGGCGGGCGATGTCGACGGCCGCTTCCGTATGGCCGGTCCGCACCAGCACGCCGCCATCGCGCGCCACCAGCGGGAAGATGTGCCCCGGTGTGACGATATCGCGGCGATCCTTGGTGGGATCGATGGCGGTGGCGATGGTCCGTGCGCGATCGGGGGCTGAGATCCCGGTCGTGACCCCTTCCCTCGCCTCGATGGAAACGGTGAAGGCGGTGCGGTGGCGGGTCTCGTTGCTCGCCGACATCAGCGGCAGGCCGAGCTCGTGAACGCGCTCGCTCGTCAGCGCCAGGCAAATCAACCCGCGCCCATGCTTGGCCATGAAGTTGATCGCCTCGGGCGTGGCCATCTGGGCCGGAATGACGAGGTCGCCCTCGTCTTCGCGGGCCTCGTCATCGACCAGGATGAACATGCGCCCGTTGCGCGCCTCCTCGATGATGGCTTCGCTGGGCGAAACCAGCTCGGAGAAGGTGACTCGCCAAGTTTCGGCGTTTTGCTTGTTCATGCCAGGTTCTTGTCCATGAGGCGCGCAAGGTAGCGCGCCAGCAGATCGATTTCCAGATTGACCCGGTCGCCCGCGGCAAGCCGCCCCAGCCCCGTTTCCCGCAGGGTGACCGGAATGAGATTGACGCCGAAAACATCGCCCTCGACCTCATTCACCGTCAGCGAGACGCCGTCGAGGGCGATCGATCCCTTGGGTGCAATGAAACGGGCGAGCGCGGGCGGCGCACGAAAAGTGAAGCGCACGCTGTCGCCATCCGGCCGGCGCGCAACCACTTGACCCACCCCATCGACATGGCCGGAGACGAGATGACCGCCGAGCTCGTCGCCAAGTTTCAGCGGCCGTTCGAGGTTGACGGGCTGGCTTTCGTTCCAATGGCCTAAGGTCGTGCAGGAGAGCGTTTCAGCGGACACGTCGACGGCAAACCAGCCGGGACCCTTCTCCACCACGGATAGGCACACGCCGCTGCAGGCGATGGAGGCGCCATGAGCAATCGCGCCCGTATCGTACTTCGTCTCGATCTCCAGCCGCGTGGTGCCGCCGCGTGCGACGCGCCGCAGTTTGCCGAGATCGGTGATGATGCCAGTAAACATGTCGTCTTACCTGAACAAGGCGCTTACCTAATGAGCCCGGCGGTAAGTTTCCAGTTCGTCGCGGCCGAGCTGCATCGTTTCCATGGGAACGAATTGCGGCATGTCGACCAGACGCTCCAACCCGAAGCCGGTTGCGGCCGGCAACCCATCGCCGCCGATCAGGCTGGGCGCCCGGAAAATGGCCAGGCGATCGACCAGCTGGTCGCGCAGCAAGGCAGCGGCAAGCTTGGCGCCGCCCTCGACCAGAAGGCGGGTGAGCCCATGCTGGGCCAGCCGGCCCATCACCTGCACGAGATCCAGCGCACCGTCGTGGCCAGGCGGCGATTCGATGACCTCGATCCCGCAATCGATATAGGTCTGGCGCCGACGCTTGTCGCCATGCGGCAGCGTCACCAGCCATGTCGGCGTATCGCGCGCACCCGCCACCAGAGCCGAGGTCAGCGGCAGGCGCATGCGCCCGTCGAGGACGATGCGCAGCGGCGATTCACGCTCCAGCCCCGGCAGGCGCACATTCAGCAGCGGATCGTCGGCCAGCACGGTGCCGCTGCCCACCATGACCGCATCATGCTGGGCACGAAGCAGGTGGCTACGGGCACGCGCAGGCTCGCCCGTGATCCAGCGGCTTTCGCCGCTGTGGGTGGCGATGCGCCCGTCCAGGGTCATCGCCAGCTTGAGGGTGACCAGTGGCCGGTTCTTTTCCAGGCGCAACAGGAAGCCGACATTGATCTCGAGCGCTTCGGCCGCACCCGGGCCGATCTCGACCTCGATCCCCGCGTTGCGCAGCAGTTGCACGCCGCGGCCGGAGACGCGCGGGTCGGGATCCTGCATGGCAATCACGGCGCGGGCGATCTTTGCCTCGACCAAGGCTTCGGCGCAGGGCGGCGTGCGGCCGTGATGACTGCAGGGCTCCAGACTGACATAGGCGGTCGAGCCCGCTGCCTTGCCGCCGGCGCGCTGGAGCGCCTCTGTCTCGGCATGGGGCCGGCCGCCGCGCTGGGTCCAGCCGCGGCCCACCACCCGCCCCTCCTTTACCAGTACGCAGCCCACCGCCGGGTTGGGCCAGGTGCGCCCCAAGCCGCGGCGGGCAAGTGCCAGCGCCGCGCGCATATGCACCAGATCGCTTCGGGTGTCGGTCCCCCGGGGACTAATCGTTGTCGATCTGGCCACCGAGCTTGCCCACAAATTCTTCGAAATCCTTGGCCTCGCGGAAATTGCGATAGACCGAGGCGAAGCGGACATAGGCGACCTTGTCGAGGCCCGAGAGGGCGTCCATCACCATCTCGCCCACCACGGTGGTGGGGATCTCGCTCTCGCCGGAACTCTCCAGCCGGCGGACGATGCCGTTGACCACGCGCTCGATGCGGTCGGAATCCACCGGCCGCTTGCGCAGCGCCACCTGCATGGAACGCATCAGCTTGTCGCGATCGAAGGGTTCGCGCTGCCCGGTCGTCTTGACCACCGTCAATTCGCGCAGCTGCACCCGCTCGAAGGTGGTGAAGCGCGCCCCGCAATTGGGACATTGCCGGCGCCGGCGGATGGCGGCGTTGTCATCGGTCGGCCGTGAATCCTTCACTTGCGTATCGTCATTGCCGCAGAACGGACAGCGCATGGGCAGCCTCCCCCCTTAATCCCGCCACCGGGGCCAAATAATTATTTCATCGATCCGTAGATCGGGAACTTTCGGCACAGCGTTTCCACTTCCTGGCGCACGTTGCGCTCTACCGCGGCGTTGTCCTGGCTGTTGCTCTTCGCCAGACCATCCAGGACGCGCACGATCAGCTGGCCGATCTGCTTGAACTCCGCCTTGCCGAAGCCGCGGCTCGTACCCGCCGGCGTGCCAAGGCGAACGCCCGAGGTGATGGCCGGCTTCTCCGGATCGTAGGGAATGCCATTCTTGTTGCAGGTGATGCCAGCCTCTTCGAGGCTGTGCTCGGAGGCCTTGCCGGTCAGCTTCTTGGATCTGAGATCGACCAGCATCAGGTGGTTATCGGTGCCGCCCGTGGTGATCGCCAGACCGCCGGCGACCAGCGTCTCGGCCAGCCCCTTGGCGTTCCCCACCACGGCAGCGGCCTATTTCTTGAATTCCCG
>CAZQLF010000273.1:0-4845 GCA_964594035.1 uncultured Rhodospirillaceae bacterium
CGGCAGGACGATAGAATTCCTGACGCGCCATGCCATCGGGGAAATAGTTCTGGCCCGAGAAAGCATCGGGCGCGTTATGGTCATAGGCGTAGCCTTTGCCATAGCCCAGCTGCTTCATAAGCCGCGTCGGCGCATTCAGGATGTGCTTGGGCGGCATGAGGGAGCCGGTCTGATCGGCAGCGCTGCGCGCCGCCGAGAAGGCCGTGTAGGCAGCGTTGGATTTCGGCGCCGTGCCCAAAAAGATCACGCATTGAGCGAGCGCCAGCTCACCCTCCGGCGTACCCAACCGCTCATAGGTTTCCCAGGCGGCAATGGCCTGAAGCAGCGCGTTGGGTTCGGCAAGCCCGATATCCTCGACGGCAAAGCGCGTCAGGCGTCGCGCGATGAAACGCGGGTCTTCGCCACCCGTCAGCATGCGGGCGAGCCAATAAAGGGCCGCATCGGTATCCGATCCGCGCAGGGATTTGTGAAGCGCGCTGATCAGATTGTAATGGCCTTCCTGGGCCTTGTCGTAGAGGGGCACGCGCCGCTGCACCGCCGCGGCCAGCCCGGCATTGTCGAGCGCCTGTCCGGGCGGCAGGGCATAGAGCTCCTCCACCATGTTCAGCAGGTAGCGGCCGTCGCCATCCGCCATGGCGCGCAGCGCCCGGCGCGCATCGCCATCCAGCGGCAGCGGCCGGCCCTCGGCGGCATCGGCGCGCGAAATCAGCTGTTCCATCGCCGCATCGTCGAGACGGTTGAGCACGAAGACCTGGCAGCGCGACAGCAAGGCGCCGTTCAGTTCGAAGGAGGGATTCTCTGTCGTGGCACCCACCAGGATGACGGTGCCATTCTCCACATAGGGCAAAAATCCATCCTGCTGCGCGCGGTTGAAGCGATGGATCTCATCCACGAACAGCAGCGTGCCCTGCCCGGCGGCACGCCGGCCTTTGGCAGCATCGAATACCTTGCGCAGATCGGCAACGCCGGAGAAGACGGCCGAGAGCGGCTCGAAATGCAGATTGGTATGATCGGCCAACAGGCGCGCGAGCGTGGTCTTGCCGCAGCCCGGCGGCCCCCAGAGGATCATGGAAGAGAGCCGGCCCGCCGCCAGCATGCGGCCAATGGGTGCGTCCGTGGCCAGCAGATGCTGCTGGCCGACAATATCGTCCAGCCGCTGGGGCCGGAGCCGGTCGGCCAGCGGTCGGGGCGCCTGGGATTCGAACAGACCGGTCAGGGGCGCAACCCTCCCCTCTATTGGATGCGCAGCGTCTTGGTTTCGCCGGCGCGCTTCAATTTGATTTCCCAGTGATCCGCATTGGCAAGAGCGGTCTGCAGCTCTGCGACGGTGGTCACAGGCTGGCCGTTGATGGAGGTGATGATATCGCCCGAGGCGAAGCCGAAGCGATAGGCCGTCGTGCCGCGGCGGATTTCGACGATGACCACGCCACGCCAGTCGCTGTCGAGCTGAAGTTCGTCTGCCAGCGCCGGCGACAAATTGGCGGCGGTGGCACCCGCCAGCGGCTGCTGGCCTTTCAGCAATGTCCGCTGCGCCGGCGGATTCTCCGGCGCCGATAGCAGCTTCACCGGCACCGTCATCTGCTGGTGATTGCGCAGGATCGTCAGCGTCGCCTCGCTGCCAAGGGACATCGTCGCAAGCCGGAACCGCAATGTGCCCGGATCGTCGATGGCCTTGCCGTTGATGGCGAGCAGGACATCGCCCTGCTTGATCCCCGCCTGCTGGCCGGGGCCGCCAGGATAGATATCGCTGACCACGATACCCGTGGGGTGGTCGAGACCCAGGGCCTCGGCCATGTCGGAACTCACACCCTGGCCGGAGACGCCGATCCAGGGCCGCTTGATGTGGCCACCGGAGCCCTGGGCGGCAAGAAAGGCCTGAACCATGTTGGCGGGAATGGCAAAGCCGATGCCCACCGACCCGCCGGAGCGCGAATAGATCGCCGTGTTGATGCCAGCGAGCTTGCCATCCATGGTGACCAGGGCGCCGCCGCTGTTACCGGGATTGATCGCGGCATCGGTCTGGATGAAGAAGCCGTAATCGGCAATGCCGACCTGGGTGCGGGCGAGCGCGGAGATGATGCCGCTGGTGACCGTCTGGCCGACGCCGAACGGATCTCCGATCGCGAGAACCAGATCGCCGACCTGCAATTCATCGGAATCCGCCAGCGACAGGGTCGGCAGATGGGCCGAGCCGACATCGATCTTCAGCAGGGCGAGATCGATACGCTCATCGGCCAGCAGCACCTTGGCGGGAAATTCGCGCTTGTCGTTCAGCACGACGGTGATCTGGTCGCTATCCTTGATGACGTGGTTGTTGGTGACGATCAGGCCGTCAGGGCGCAGGACGACGCCGGAACCGAGCGAACTCTGCACCCGCTGCTGCGGCACGCCAAAGTTGAAATCGGGCCCGAAAAATTGCTGGAAGAACGGGTCGTTCATGAAGGGTGAGGTCCGCGTCTCCACCACTCGGCGGGTGTAGATGTTGACGACGGCGGGCGCCACCTGTTTGACGATCGGCGCGAAGCTGTAAGTGAGCTGCGCGCGCGAGGTGGGAACGGTTTGAGCCACGGCGGTGCCGCTCGGGAAAGCGAGCAGCACCGACAGGAACAGGAACGCGATGGGTCTCAGAAAGCCCATGGCGGAAACGAGACGCCCGATCAAGCGCCTTCGGCCGGCGCGCCTTCGGCAGCGGGTGCCGCAACCGGCCCTGAATCCTGGCCCTTGGCCGCGACGTCGCGATCGACGAACTCGATGATCGCCATCGGGGCCGCATCGCCATAACGGAAACCGGCCTTCAGCACGCGGGTATAGCCGCCCTTGCGCGTCTTGTAGCGCTCGGCCAGTGGCCCGATGATCTTGGCGGCGAGCTTCTCGTCCTGCAGGGTTGCGATCAGCTGGCGGCGGGCATGCAGGTTGCCGCGCTTGCCCAGGGTTACGAGTTTTTCGACGATGGGACGCAGATCCTTGGCCTTGGGCAGGGTCGTCTTGATCTGCTCATGTTTTACCAGGGCTGCGGCGAGGCTCGAAAACATCGCTTTGCGGTGGCTCGAGGTCCGGCCGAGCTTGCGGCCGCTAACACCATGTCGCATCGTCGATCTCCTTAATATCCGGCCACGGCATGTTCGCCTTGGGCCGATTGCACGTCCCGGTCCCGCGCGCCTCGCCCGATCGGGCGATGCCGTGTAGGCCGGGTTGGGCCACCATGGCCCTGTCAGTTCGTTTGCCGCGCGTTTCAGTACGGTTCGTCGAGGCGCTTGGCCAGCTCCTCGATATTCTCCGGCGGCCAGCCCTGGATCTCCATGCCGAGATGGAGGCCCATCTGGGCAAGCACTTCCTTGATCTCGTTCAGCGACTTGCGGCCGAAGTTCGGCGTGCGCAGCATCTCCGCCTCGGTCTTCTGCACCAGATCGCCGATATAGACGATGTTGTCGTTCTTCAGGCAGTTCGCCGAGCGCACGGAGAGCTCGAGCTCGTCCACCTTGCGCAGCAGGTTCTTGTTGAACGGCGGCTCGGCGGCCTTGGACTCTTCCTGGGCCAGCGAGGGTTCCTCGAAGTTGATGAACAGCTGCAGCTGGTCCTGCAGGATGCGTGCGGCGAGCGCCACGGCGTCCTCCGGCGTGACCGCGCCATTCGTCTCGACCTGCATGGTCAGGCGGTCATAGTCGGTCTTTTGGCCGACGCGACTGTTGTCGACCTTGTAGGAGACCTTGCGCACCGGGCTGTACAGCGCGTCCACGGGGATCAGGCCGATGGGCGCGTCTTCCGCACGGCTGGTGCTGGCGGCGACGTAGCCTTTGCCCGTCTCGACCGTGAACTCCATCGAGAGCGTTGCACCCTGGTCGAGGGTGCAGAGCACGAGATCCTTGTTCATGATCTCGATGTCGTGGCCGGTTTCGATCAGTTCGGCGGTCACCTCGCCCGGGCCCTTGGCCTTGAGGCGCATGCGCTTCGGGCCTTCGCCATGCATGCGAAGCGCCAGCTGCTTGATATTGAGGATGATGTCGGTGATGTCCTCGAGCACGCCCGGCACCGACGAGAACTCGTGCAGCACGCCGTCGATCTGCACGGAGCTGACGGCAGCCCCCTGCAGCGAGGAGAGCAGCACGCGGCGCAGCGCGTTGCCCAGGGTCAGGCCGAAGCCGCGCTCCAGCGGTTCGGCCACGATGCTGGCCTTGCGCTTGGGATCGCCGCCCCCGTCGACATTGAGCTTGCTGGGCTTGATCATCTCGGTCCAATTTTTCTGAATCACGGTTATCGACCTCTAGCCTGACGGCGAAGCTGGTGCCTCGCCTGATTGCCTTGTCCTAATTCGCCAGCCCGCGAAGGGCCGGCGCCTGCCGATCAGATGCGCCGGCGCTTGGGCGGGCGGCAGCCGTTATGCGGGATCGGCGTCACGTCCTTGATCGAAGTAATGGTAAAGCCCGCGGCCTGGAGTGCGCGCAACGCAGACTCGCGTCCCGAACCCGGACCTTTTACTTCGACTTCGAGTGTCTTCACCCCATGCTCCATTGCCTTCTTCGCCGCCGAATCCGCCGCCATCTGGGCGGCATAGGGCGTCGATTTGCGCGAGCCCTTGAAGCCCGTGCTGCCCGACGAAGCCCAGGCGATGGAATTGCCCTGGGCGTCGGTGATGGTGATCATCGTGTTGTTGAAGCTGGCGTTCACATGCGCCACGCCCGAGGTGATGTTCTTGCGCTCCTTGCGGCGCGGACGCGCGGTGGTTGCTTTGACCATGATCCGTTTCCCTTAGACCGTCTTCTTCTTGCCGGCGATCGCCTTGGCCGGACCCTTGCGCGTGCGGGCGTTGGTGTGGGTGCGCTGGCCGCGCACCGGCAGGCCCTTGCG